>JAEUSO010000125.1 GCA_016788605.1 Candidatus Kapaibacterium sp.
CATACGTCGTATCACAATAGGGGAACGTCGGACTACCGTCAAGATAGCGTTGGTACGTGTTCTCCTCGCGTTGATTGATAGGCGAAGGTAGCACATCTGCCGAGCCGATTGTCCCGCCCGAACATTGCACACGCACCAAGCGGCGCGACTCCTTGTTCTTCATCTGGTGCGACGTGTTCAGCCACACCTCCATACCGTTCTTCGTCACGCGGAATGCTGTTGAGTAATCATCGCCGTCGGTACAGAGCCGGTCGTAGCGTTGCACTTGTGCCTGAAGATTTCCTAGCAGCACCACGCTAACACTTATCGCAATCAAGAATAGTCGTGCATTCATATCGTTCGTTCAAAGTGAGTGTTTGTGATTGAGGTGGCTTACATCGGGTAGCAGAAATCAAGCGTGACGATGAACGCGCCCGGGTTCGCTGCGTCCGCATCAATCTGTTGTATCCAGATAATACCGTAGAGGTAGCATCCGCTACCGTTCTCGTCGGTCTCCTTGCGGAATGCAATCACATCCTTATTATTGAACGGTATTGATTGCGTCCATCCTGTAGTGACTCTAGGATCAAGCACTCCAAATGTTTGAGTAGGGTAATTGTCGCATACCTTTCCGGGTATATTGTGGTTTGATGCAATGAACTTATATGTAACTGATGTTACCCCTGTCTTTGAATACGTTCCGCCGTCGAGTGTGCCACCTGTTGAATTAACAAGGTTTGCAAAAATCTCCGCACCATTACCCAATCTCCTTGCATCACCAGATTTCTCGGCGCGAGCAGGTTGTATCACAATACCTTCGTAATACTTTGCCTGCAAGCCGTATTGCCGCAGGTTTAGCCCGACGCTTTCGGGGCATGAATCCGCTTTGCCAATAACATTCATCGTTCCAAGATTACAGCCAAGTGTGAGAGCCACATTATGGAACGGGGTAGGTGTTGAACCTCGTTGTCCATTAAACCATAAGTCCTCGCGGGTTGGAGTAAAGGCAATCCTAAAGGATTGCGTATCGTTCGGCATCACCACTCCAGGATTGCTGCTGACAGCAAATTTGTTGTTCGAGAGCGTCGGGTTCGTAATCGTCAAAGGGCAGCGTCCGGCATTACGAATGACAATCGTTCGTGGATTATTCACAGCAACTGTATTGTTATTTCTGCACACAATGATATTGCTCACACACTCTTGTAAGGTATCAAGCACAAACCGACCGTTCACTTGTTTGAAGATGGTCGAGGCGGCGGAATCAATCACACAGCGCGACCCTTCGCCAAAGCCACGGTAGGCAAAATTCAGGAAGCCGCATTCTTTCGTTGTTCCGTTGCCATCCACCACTTGCACACGGTAGCGGAGATCGGCGTTGATTGCCCCTGTTTTCGTAGCGGCGGCGGAGAATACCGGACCTTGTGTAAGCCGTTGTCCGGGAAGCAACACCACACGCGAGGTATTGAAACTGCCGTTGAACGAAATCAAACTGATATCGGCATCAACCGTTTGTCTGTCGAGCGAGATTTGAATGGTGCAACTTGAGTCCGCACTATTAGTGATTTGCTTCGAGGGTGGAAGAAACACCGTATCAAGCCGAGCTGCTACTCCGATACACAGCGGTATGGTTTGCGTGCTGTCGGTTGGTGCGTAGAACGTTGTGTCGCGCACCGAAGGGCAATCACAACGGGCATTGACAGTCAGTTCGCGCTGAATGCGAAGATTAACAGTGATACAGTTCGCATTGCCAGCAGCAGAGCCGGTAATGACCGATGAGTACGTTTGGATTCCTGCAGGCGGTGTGTTTGTAAGCGGAGTGGTGTACACCGCAACAAACTGAAAACGCTCGCCACGGGTTACCGTTTGCGGCAATGCTTGAAGTGTATTTGTTGCTGTGCGGCGGAGATAAACCGTAAGGTTTGCATCGGCGGGAGAGAGCGGTGATGCAGAAAATGAAACTGTTTGTTCATTACAATTTTGGTCAATGCTCATAATCGAGCTTGCCGCAGTATCGTTCGGAAACGTCGGTGCGACAACGGTCAATCGTAATGATTCAGTACTGACTGCGCCGCAGCACACCGGCGGGCTTTGTTTCGATAACTCAAGTTGAATACGGACATCACCACACACCTTTACCGTATCGAACCGTTCAGTCCGCCCGTTAAATGGCAACGATGCCGAATAAAGCGCGACATCACTCCCTGTGTAGCGTGTACGCACAACGACGTAATCATCACGGTTGGATAATTGCACAGGTACGACAGCTTCAAACTCACCGGTGGCAACTTGGTTGAATGCAACCCAATCGCCTACAAGAGTACCTGTTGTCGCGTTCACTGCTTTTTGCAAGATGCGCCACTCAAGAAACGCGCTCGAAATCGGCTCGCCAGCTTGATTCTGAAGTCCGACCCTCATGCGGAAACCATCGCCGACAACAAGGTTGTCCGGCTCGGTGATGCTTTGGCAACTAAGCGAAAAGAATACGCTGATTAACAAGCACAATACCCGCACACAATAGATGCGTAGATTTTGTTTTATTGAGTGTTGATTTATTGATTTCATACGAATTATGGTCTGTTAGAACATGTGAAGAATAATGAAGGATTTACCACTCCAACCTATATCCGGCTTTGAGCAGGATACTGTGAACAGCATTGGTGTTTTGTATGAAGAACTCGTCGGGATTTGCCGGTGTGGGCGGGCAGGTCGGGCATGGTGTCCTCACATTCAGCCGCATGTACCGGTATTGCAGTTCAAGCACAAAAACATCCCATAGCGGAAGTCCCGCGCCTGCACCAAGATGATATTGATTATAGTCATTGGGATTGACGGAGGGATTACGTCCCGCACCCTCGAAGTTGCCATTCAAAATAGGACCGCCCTCTACAAATAGAAACGGGCGCAGTGCATCACGGATTTCAGCGCGGCGGCGGGCAAAATAAACAAGGGAATCACGTTGATCGCTCACGGGAACTTCCACATACCCGGCTGCAAGTAGCGAATCGGAGGTCTTGGTTGTGAATGGTTCGAATGCGAGTTCCGATGGCTTTGTGCGGTCGCGCATACGGAACGTGCATTCATTGGGAATCATCAAGCCGACTTGCTCGATACGAGGCGCACCGAGAAAAGTAAATCGCAGCTGACCAAAGAGTGGAAAGCGCATACGGCTGTTTTCCATTGTAATTCCTCCGCCGAGCACAAGTGCAAACTGAGTGCCGAGTAATCTGCCAAACGGGGCTACCGCCGCCTCCGCACCATAGTAGATACTGTTGAATCCCGTATTCCTTTGCGATTCCTGCGAACCGCCGTAGCCGAGCATCGGTGTGATCTCAAGAAATGATGCAGGTGGTAATTCGACTTTGTTGTTTAAAAAAAACTCTCGGGCGGGATAAATCGGCGTGGCAACGGTAGCGCCGCCAATACCGAGACCCTTAATCTGAATCTCGCGCAGATCGCCAAAGAAAAGCACTGTGTCGCGGCATACGCCGTCGCGCAGAAATTTTACCGCAAGTGCCTGTACTTTTTGGTCGTAGCGTTCTTTCAACACACGCTTCACCGATGTCACGTTGTTCAGTGTTGCCCCATCTTTGAAAATGATGTCGGCACTTGTATTAGTCATCATGTTCGGTGCCTTGGGCAGGGCGCACTCATAGCAATTCTGCTGTGGTGGTGCTGCGGTTAGTTGTGCATGTGCAGAATAGCGGATTCCACTAATCCCGATTATGGAAACGAGCAATGCTACGAAAATGCTTTGCAGAGTACCTGTTATCCTCATTATTCTATCCCCTGAGTGATATGTTTTGGTGTACGTATCAATATCTTTGGAACGCAAACTACTACGCACACTATAATTTTTCTTCAATTCACGGATAAAATTATCATGAAACAGACAGCACCGTATTATGCGGTCATTTTTACATCGGTTCGCAATGAAACGGGTGATGGCTATGCAGAGGCAGCTTTGCGTATGATAGAACTCGCGCAAGAACAACCCGGATTTCTTGGCGTTGAGTCGGCGAGGTCTGAACTCGGTATTACGGTATCATATTGGAAGAGCGAGGATGATATTCGTGCATGGAAGCGGAATACAGAGCATCTCGCGGCGCAAGGACACGGTCGCTCTGAATGGTATTCATCGTACCGCGTCAGGATATGTAAAGTTGAACGGGAGTATGGCTTTGACACCACCGATACGGACGCACATTGAAGTGCGCCATTACATCGAACTACTGACATCCAATGCTGTACGCAAACCCGGCGGGATACGGATGATGAACTCATCAACAAGAGTGTGAGGTATCAGAATGGGGGAGCACTGTATTTGGTTTGACTGCTTGGTTTTGAGAGCAGAGGTAGAAGGCACGCTATTGGTTGCACTCATCCACACATAATACGCGGAGTTCATAACCGAGTCGTGGAGAGGGTAGGTTTTCCTGTCAATATTTATTGTGGAAGTCGCAACAGTTGATACTACTGTATTCCTCAATGTCGAATCCACTATGATCTTTACCAAGTCAGCGCCGTTCCAGTTACGAAAACCGATAAAGAAGCCGCTCACGCGGACATTAATACGCAGTTCACCATTTGTTCGATACAACAATGCTTGCAATTCCTGCTCACTGAATGTGTGCGTGACAGTATCACGGAAGATGAACGGCTCTGCCAATTCTATATCAACCGTTTGCTCATTACCACAACTATTTTCTGGTTTACATCCGTACAACATAAATGCAATCAACAAAGCAGCGAACAGGATTTTCATAACAATGTCTTTGGATATTGATGGAACATCAGTTACTGCAAAATACACATTCTTCATTTACGTAACCAACCGAAACAGCAACCTGATTCTTGTATTATGTACATGTACAGATATGGCGTTGTCTTGACGGAGAGTATTCTATATTTGCCCAAACATGAATTGTGATTTTCAATATCTACGACACAGCCATGAATACACTTCGCACATCCATTCTATTCTTGATGGCTCTCATTATTTTGGTTGAGTGTGCTACGGCACAAGACGTAACAACCTATGCGGGCGGGGGAAATTCTGGTTATGTAGATGGTTCGTTGCCAAGCGCAAAGTTTAACAATCCCTGTGGCATTGCTGTAGATGCAAGTGGAAATTTATATGTAGCAGATACAGATAACAACTGTATCCGAAAGATTGATAAAAATGGTATGGTTAGTACTATAGCCGGAAGTGTGGCAGGTTATAGTGATGGTAAAGGAGTTAATGCCAAATTCAACAGACCGACGGGCGTATCTGTAGATAAATACGGACAGGTGTATGTGGCTGATCAACTCAATCATAAAATCCGTAAGATCAGTCCCGACGGTGTTGTTACCACATTTTCAGGTGGCAAATTAGGATATAAAGACGGTGCTGCCGGTGAGGCGCAATTCAACTTCCCGTCCGGAGTCGCGGTTGATCTCAATGGATTTATATATGTTGCTGATTATGGCAACCACGTAATACGATATCTCAACATTAATGGAACTGCTCAAACGTTTGCAGGAAGGGGCATATCGGGCAACTCTGACGGTGCTCCAAGTATAGCAGAATTCTCATTTCCGTATTCTGTTACAGTTGATGCGACTGGATTCGTCTATGTGGCTGACTATGGCAATCATCGTATTAGAAAAATTAATTACGATGGAACGGTATCAACTGTTGCCGGTTCTGATGAGGGATATGCAAATGGTAAGGGTACTGATGCGAAGTTTTCCGAACCGACGGGAGTTGCCGTAGATAACCGAGGAAACGTGTATGTCACAGACAGGAGGAATTTCCGTATCTGTAAGATACATACCGATAGTACCGTCAGCACATTTGCGGGGAGCAGCTACGGATTTTCAGATGGATATGATTCGCAAGCGAGGTTTTCCATACCGCAAGGAATAGTTGTATATGGTGCAACTGTGTATGTTACCGATATAGGAAGCAATAGCATACGTAGTATAGATGCCGTTTTGCGTGATGTGATAACGATTACCGGCGGTGATGCTGGTTTCTGTAACAGCGACAGGACGGATGCTAAGTTCCACCATCCCTATGGGGTGGCAATAGATTCATCTGGGACACTCTATGTGGCTGATTACAACAATCACTGCATCCGTAGGGTGGGTATTGATGGAATGGTGACAACCTTAGCCGGAAGTACACAAGGAAATGCAGATGGTAAAGGTTTGAATGCACAGTTCAACAGACCGATTGGCTTGGCAGTGGATTCAAAGGGTGTGGTCTATGTTGCGGATTGTAATAATCATTCTATTCGAAGGGTGAGTTCAGATGGAACGGTAACAACACTTGCCGGAAGCACTGCAGGATTTTTGGACAGCAGCGGCAGATATGCGCTGTTAAATAATCCAAGCGGTATTGCCGTGTCGAAAGAAGGTACACTTTATGTTGCTGATCGTAACAATCATCGAATACGGACAATCAGTACCAGTGGTGCAGTGAAAACATTTGCCGGAAGTACTGTTGGTGCAATGGATGGAAAAGGAACTGCCGCACAGTTCAATTATCCGCGTGGTATTGCACTTGACGAAACAGGAAAATTATATGTCGCTGATGCTCAGAATAACCGTATTCGCAGGGTTAGCAAAACGGGCATGGTTACTACTATTGCAGGTTCAAAAATAGGTGCATTGGATGGTCAGGATTCTATTGCACGATTCAATTTTCCAACTGGTGTTGCAGTTGATGCGACAGGAACATTGTATGTTACAGATACCGATAACAATACAATACGCGCAATAACTTTACAAGGACGTGTTACAACGGTTGCAGGGTCTGAATCGGGATTTTATGATGGGTCTGCTTTATCTGCGCAATTCAGTTATCCAACTGGTATTGCTGTATCACGAGACGGTTCGCTTTACGTGGCTGACACCTATAACCACCGCATCCGAAAAATCACATTCGATCCTGTGAGTGTAGCGACAGATACTCAAAGAGATGCTTCATGGACAATAAGCCCGAACCCCGCTTCAACAACACTGCGAATTAGCATACCGGAAACAATGATGGAACATACATATACAGTGTATGATTATCTTGGTTCTGCGCTACTAACGGGAAAGGTACAACACGCCGAAAGCATTGATATATCTGCACTGCCAACGGGAGTGTATTACATACGCCTTGATGGAACTACTGCCTTGCCGTTGAAGTTTGTCAAGCATTAGTCACAGTAACTTCGTACTGAATTTCACCTATGAAACTACCCTTTACAATTTCTTTATTCTTAATTACATTTCTGTTCATAAATCAACCAGTCCTTGCTCAAGAAGTAAGCACGTATGCGGGGAGCAACAGGGGCAATGCAGACGGTGATGTTATGACTGCCAAGTATAACAATCCAAGTGCTATTGCCGCAGACGGAAAAGGGATTCTTTACGTGGCGGATACAGACAACCACCGAATTCGTAAGATTGATAAGGATGGTAATGTCACAACCTTCGCAGGAAGTCAGGCAGGTTTCAGCGACGGAAAAGGTAATAACGCAAAATTTAACAAACCCACAGGATTGGCGGTTGATAAGAACGGTTGGGTGTATGTGGCGGACCAGCTCAACCACCGTATTCGTAAAATCAGTCCCGACGGTGATGTAACGACGTATGCCGGAAGCACACGCGGGCTGAAGGATGGATATGGTAGCGAAGCACAGTTCAGTTTTCCGAGCGGGATAGCTGTTGATAGCAACGGAATGGTGTTTGTAGCCGATTACGGTAATCATGTCATCAGGGAAATCAGCCAAGACGGCACTGCACAAATACTTGCAGGAAACGGTGTGAGTGGCAACACAGACGGTCTGCGAAGAAAAGCCCAGTTTTCTTTTCCGTATGCCCTTGCTATTGGGGATGCGGGGGAGTTGTATGTTGCCGATTACGGTAATCATCGTATTCGTAAAATTGATAACAAGGGCGCGGTGACAACATTTGCCGGAACTGACGAAGGATATGTGGATCAGCATGGGGCGGTGGCTAAGTTTTCCGAACCGACGGGACTGGCAATTGACTATTCAGATTACAACGGCTACCTTTATGTGACGGACAGGGGGAATAACTGTATCCGTATTATTAAACGTGATGGCAGGGTGGGTACGTTTGCAGGGGGTCAGAAGGGGTATAGTGAGGGTAGGGGAACGGAAGCGAAATTCAATGCCCCTACCGGTATCGCATTCTTTGGGAGATCGATCTTTATTGCCGATGTCGGGAATAACTGCATACGTACCGTTGAAAAGTACGGGAAGGCGGCTGATACATATACCGGACATATCAGAGGGATGTCGAATGGTCACCGCATGGAGAGTAAATTTAACCTGCCTGCTTCTGTGGAGTCGGATGCAAAAGGAACACTCTATATTGCGGATTCATTTAATCATTGCATCCGTAGGGTGAGTGCCGACGGAATAGTAACCACTGTGGCGGGATCAACACGAGGTTTTAGAGACGCTAAAGACACGTTGGCACAATTCAATAATCCATCCGATGTGGCGGTAGATGCTGCAGGAACGTTGTATGTGGCAGATAAGGATAATCACTGTATCCGCAAAGTGTCTGCTGATGGAACTGTGACAACCTTTGCCGGAAGTACAGACGGTAGTTCCGGAGATGCCGATGGAAATGGAACTGCCGCACGATTTTTTGAGCCAAGCGGTATAGCTATAGATGTTGAAGGTACTTTATATGTGACTGATCATTGGAATCACCGTATCCGTAAAGTGAGTAAAGATGGGAAAGTGACAACTCTAGCCGGAAGTGCAGAGGGATATGCTGACGGCAAGGGTACTGCTGCAAAATTTAATCACCCTATGGATATAGCGGTTGATGTGTCAGGTACTGTGTTTGTGGCAGATGCTTTTAATCACCGTATTCGCAAAATAAGTCCCGACGGAACAGTAACAACCGTTGCCGGAAGTTCGCCGGGATATGCTGATGGCGTACGAACATTTGCACAGTTCAACAGACCGGCAGGTATCGCAGTAAATGCAAACGGTATTCTTTATGTTACCGATGCATGGAATTATCGTATTCGCTCGATACAGACAGATGGAATGGTTTCAACACTTGCCGGTAGCACACAAGGGTATGAAAATGGAGTTGCTTCACAATCGAAGTTTCAGTTATTCAGCCGATTGTCACTCGATGCTAAGGGAGATTTATATGTGGCTGACACCTATAACCACCGCATACGCAAAATCACATTCGGAACTACTTCTGTTGAATCACTTGTACAGAATAGTGCTTCATGGACAATCAGCCCGAATCCTACTACATCTACGTTGCGGATAAGCATACCG
>JAEUSO010000126.1 GCA_016788605.1 Candidatus Kapaibacterium sp.
ATCGGAATGGGTCGAGGTGCTTGTAACGAAGGATAATCTTGATATGCGTGGGTTTGTTGTGATGGATAACAATACCGATCAAGAAGCATGGCAAGGCGGAGTGCGTTTTAAGAATATTGACTACTGGAAGAACATCCGCAGAGGAACGGTTATCGGAATATGGTTTCGGAATTATCCGAACAACAGTATCAATAATAAAGATACTGCGATTGGCGACGGTCGGATTATGCTTGCCCAACTTGATACAAACTACTTTGAATTTTACAAGTTTCTTCCTTCAGTGCGCGATGACGGTCCGTTCAATATCGCACTTGCTGGTGATATTCTGAATGTACGCGATGCGAGTGGTAATTCAATTCATTCTTTGGGACATAAGACAAGTCCGGGGGCTTCATGGACGTTGCTCTCGCCGCCTAAACTCAACTCGGCGACTGATGTTACTAACGGATGGACAAACCGTGTTTTTCCGGGCGACTCGCTGCAGAAATACAATGGCGCACATGGCGCACCGCTCACTGCATTCGGTTCAGTTCCTAATGGCGGAGATGCAGCACGTACCTACCCGAATTGGGGTACCAATCAAACGGTGACGAACTTCCTCTTCTGGCATCGCATGAGAAGACCGGAGTGGTCAGTGCCGACGCTTAGTGCGGTCACATCCGCATCATCTGTCACACTGACGTGGAATGCAATGACCGACCCTGTGCAAAGTGATAGAACGTCGGGCTATCTGGTATTGCGCGACAGCGGGACAACGGTGGCGCAGCCGGTGGACGGAAAGAATTATGTTGCCGGAGATAGAATCGGCAATGCCGTTGTTGTTGCGTCGTTTACATCTTCATTCACCACCTTCACAGATAATATCAACATTCCCTGCGGCGTTGTTTATACATACCGCGTGTATCCGTACCGCTTCGGTCAGGATGATGAACTCGGTGCAACCGCCTCGCCGCAAACAGCGCGGGGTCGGCAATACAACAAAGAAAGTTATGCGTTCCGTCAGGCAGTTAAGCAAGCACCGCCCGGACCAAAGTTGCAAGCACAAGGCGCGACATCATTTTGCGAAGGTCAGAAAGTCACTCTCTCCATTCCCACACAGAGCGGATTTCTTGCACAATGGCAACTGAATGCCGTGGATATTCAAGGCGAGGGCGGCTTTACGATTGATGCACGCCAAACAGGTGAATACCGCTTAAAATTGATTGACCAGCAAGGGTGCATTGTGTTCACCGATTCGGTCATTGTCACCGTGCTGCCGCTGCCCGTGAGCGATGTGTCGCCGTTGAATTTCAATCTCTGCCGCGACTCGATTCTCACGCTAACAGCGACGGATAATCCTGATTTTACCTATCAATGGTTTAGCGATGCAACGCCGGTTTCCGGTGCTACACAGAGGACATACACAACGAACGCAGCAGGAAATTTCAGTGTACGTGTAACCAATAAAAACGGATGCGTGAATACATCACCGATTGCCGTTATCAAACCGATTGATCCGCAAATCACCGCTTCGCTGACGACTGTTGATTTTAATACGCTTTCGGTTTGCCAAAGCAGCCGCGATACAGTTGTAACGTTCACGAACACAGGCGCATTACCCATTGTCTTCGACCGCGCTATAGAACCACTCGGTTTTGCGGTTGTATCTCCCGCTTTTCCCTACGAACTGAAACCAAATACAAAAGTTGATGTTCGCATCCGCTTTCAGCCAACGACACCCGCACCCTATGTTGGTACAGTGGAAATACTTGGCGCACCGTGTGGAGTGAATCATAAAGTTACTGTATCGGGGGTGAAGCCGCCCGGAGCAGGGCTTGGAGTACAGTCACTCGTAACTCAAGTACAGTACGGTATTATCATCCCATGTGATGCAGATCAATTCAAACTTGATTCGTTTGCATTAACGTCAGCAAGTAACGCTCAAATAACGAATATCACTGTTGCCGCACCGTTCTCTCTTGCGCCCGGTCAAACAGTACCATTCAACATCAGTGCAGGTTCAACAACCTATATTAAAGTACTGTTCACACCGCTCAATGATGTCGCATACAGTCGTGATGCCGTCGTCAATTTCACCACGCAATCATGCAGCGATAAACTGACGGTGAACCTGCAGGGAACCAAGACAACACCCAACATTGAATATTCCGACGACGACATCACGTTTGCCACATTGGACGGTTGCACAAAGCGAACGGACATTCGCACAATCACCATTAAAAACACTGGTGCAGTCGCCGTTACAATTCCACAACTCACACTCCCCTATTTGAAGATTCTCGATGCAACCCCTGTTGTCATTCAACCACGGGATTCGGTTACGTTGCGTATAGAGTTCAATCCTATCGGATACACATCAGTACAACGAACATTCATCAGGTTTCCTTTTACCCCTTGTGATAATACCGCGGGGATATTTGTAAAAGGTGAACGACTCGGAGCAACAGTTCAGACAACAGCGTTAGATATCACTGTAACTCCTGTTGCACTGTGTCAGAACTATAGCGATACGATGACGATACCAATTACGGTGACAGGTAACCGCGCAGTTACCGTGAGCAGCATCACAGCCAACACACCGTATATCACAACATCGCTTCAGCGTTTGCAACAACTTAATCCGGGAGCCGGTACGTTTAACTTGTTTATCGGGTTCGATCAATCCACGCCGATAGGTCCGGGATTCGATACACTTACCGTCACGCTCGAACCGTGCAGCACTGTACTGCGTTACCCTATCCGTTGGACGATGAACAACGTGCAATTTGCTGTATCACCAACATTCATGCGGACATTCGACACGCTTGATTTCGGCACGCTCACACTCCCTATTCAAACTGCACCAACACGGACTATATCACTCCGCAACACGGGACGTGCGCGTATCACAACATCACAACTCATCGGCGGTATTGCCGCACCATTCCAATTCGTATCTTCATCAGTTCCGTTAGGTTCGGTGCTGAATCCGAACGAGTCGGTTGATGTCACGTTCAGTTACAATCCCACAGTCGCCGGACAGTCCGAACGTCAATGCACAATTACCGTCACCGAACCATGCAACGACCAAGCGTTCATCACACTGAAAGGCAGGGCGCAGGATTCAACACAATCGGTTATCAAGTCGCCGTTGACACTTTGGATAGATGACACCTATACCGGCTCACCCGGCGGAAGAATCACCATACCTGTGCAGATTAGTGGAACTGCGGTAGCCGGCAAGCAGTTGGATTCACTTGCCACACATATCATCTACAACACATCGCTTTTACGTCCGCGCTCAGTGACGGCGGGTGCTGCATTGCAAGGGTTCGCAACATCATTTACTCAAACACCGGACGGATTGCGATTGCTGGCAACAGACGGACAAACGATAGTATCCGAAGGCGAGGCATTTCAAATAGTGTTTGATATTTTACTTGGTGATGATACGAAAACCGTGATTGCTGTGGACTCCGCGCAAACCCGTATTGGCACTGCATCTGAGGTGACACTTGCATCAGTCGAAAACGGTCAGTTTGAACTGACGGGTGTGTGCAATTTGAGTGGACGGTTGCTTAGTGTGAAAGGTCGCGTTCAGCTTGCTGTTGCAGCAATGAATGTTTCACAGCAGGTAGAGTACGTCTATGAAACTGTCAGTGACGACAATACGACTATCGAGGTCATAAGTAGCTTTGGTCAGCGTGTGCTAACATTAGTGGATGAGCCGGTTAGTTCAGGAATTCATTATGCACAATTCGATACAAGCGGACTGCCGCAAGGTATCTATTTTCTTGTGATGCGTTCGGGTATCAGTACACGAAGCGTGATGTTCGAGTGCGTTAGATAGTTAATCAATCCGCAGGTAGAGCGAGCCGTCGCCAGATTGAATGACAGGGATGGATTGCAACGGTTCTTTCGGTGGTGCTTGCAATACCGAACCGTCTTTTCTGAATGCGCCGCCATGACAGGGACACACAAACTTTGATTCGTCGTGGATATAGCGCACTGTGCAATTAGCATGAGAGCATCGAAGCGACAGTGCAGTGTAGGACGGCTGCTCACCCGCGTCATCACGGAATACGATGATGTTTCCGTCATTCGTTGATGTAAGCAAAAACGGTCGCACCCGTAGTTCAGGATTTTCGATTCTTAACACCGAGGCAGAACGCAGCTTTGGAAGAAAGAGGTACGGCACTGTAACCGCACCGCCCGCAATAGCTAGCACCCATCGCGCAATTCTCTCGATTGCGTTACGCCTGCTGGTAGAATCATCATGCTCTCTCTCCGTCATCGTTAACCTCTGTATATGTTTGATACCCCGCAGCGCCAAGAACAGGCACTCACTGTAACACTCCTTACCCGTGTCGTTCAAGAACTTATCGAGAATGAGTTTGGCTCTGTCCGTATAGTTGGTGAAATCTCCAACTATAAACTTCATTCATCGGGTCACCGCTATTTTACGTTGAAAGACAGTTCCGCACAATTGAAATGTGTAATGTGGCGTTCGCGCAACCCAAGTGTTGAACTCTACGACGGTATGCGGGTGTATGCGAACGGTAGGCTGAGTGTGTATGCCGCACAGGGTGTGTATCAGTTGGATTGCACCTCGATTCAAGCTGCCGGAGCAGGTGATTTATTCGTGGCATTCGAGCGGCTGAAAAAGGAATTGGATGAGGCGGGTTACTTCAGTCCCACCCGCAAGTTGCGTTTGCCCGCGATGCCACAACGTATTGCGATTATCACTTCCCCGACAGGCGCAGCATTACAGGATATGATTAGTGTGATTGAACGCCGCTTACCGACTGTCGAAATTCTGCTCCGTCCGACAATCGTACAAGGCGACACAGCCCCGGCTGACATAGCTCAAGCGTTGCGGGATGTTCATACAGTAAAACCCGATGTGATTATTGTAGGGCGCGGTGGTGGCTCGCTCGAAGATTTATGGGCATTCAATACACGGATAGTAGCGGACGCAGTATTTCTGCGGACAATTCCTGTGATTTCGGCTGTCGGTCACGAAACCGATGTGACGATTGCCGACTTTGTAGCAGATGTCCGCGCCGCCACTCCAACAGCAGCAGCGGAACTCTGCACACCCGTCCGCCGGGAAGACCTCTACTATACGATTGATATGATTACCGACTCTTTCCATGAACGCATACGCGAGTTGCATGGCGATGCAATGCTGGTTGTTGATGATTTTCTGCATGAGAACATCAGCCGACGGTTGCGTTCGCTTATAGCTGTTCACCAAAAGTCGTTGCAACACGATATATCGGCTATGACAAGCCGGTTGGGTTTGCATCATTCTCATTTACAGCAATCGCTCACATCAATCGAGGAAACCGTTCGTGCACTCCATCCGCTTGCGCCGTTACGAAAAGGGTTCGCACTGCTTGAACGTGACGGGGTGGTACTTCGCAGCTCAGACGAACTCACTGTCAATGACACAATTCAACTTCGCCGGGAATATGGCACTCATGCAGCCCGCATCATAGAATAACACGAAACTTACCTATGGCAAAACGACAACAATCACTTGAAGAAAAATTAGTACGGCTTGGTGTAATCCGCGATACCCTTGACGCAGCCGAACTGCCGCTCGACGAATTGCTTAACCTATATGAAGAAGGAATGCTACTTGCAAGAGATTTGCGTATCTACTTAGAGCAAGCAGAACTACGTATTACAACTATCAGCCAATCGCTAAACGAACGTAACGATGAGTGACAGTCAATCACACATCACCTTTGCGGCGTTTGATATTGAGATGTGTGCCGAAGCACTTGCTCGACACGGGTGGTATTCATGCTGCGATTTTCTTGAGAGTGAAACAGTTACCGCTTTGCGAAACGAGATAATTGACTTGTCGCAACATGGTACGTTAAAAAAAGCTGCGATAGGCAGCGGTGCGGATATTCACGCAGAAGTTCGCGGTGATTTCATTCAATGGATTGATGAGGTAACATCATCCCGTCACGTTCAATCATATCTCCGACGTATTGGAGACCTAAGTAGCGAACTGAATAGAATGTTGTATTGCGGTATCCGGCGATTCGAAGCGCATTACGCTCTCTACCCTCAAGGCACTGTGTATCAGCGGCACTTCGATAACTTCAAAGGTGGGAACGACCGGCTCTTTTCTTGTATCCTTTACTTGAATGATGACTGGACAGGATCTGACGGCGGTGCATTGCGTCTCTACCATGATGGAATACATACGGATGTACTTCCGCACGGCGGAGTGTTTGCAATCTTCCGCAGCGATACGATGGAACATGAAGTGCTTCCTGCACGTCGCTCACGTATGAGCATAACCGGATGGATGCGACGCGACATGTAACGCGGGCATAAAAAAAACAGCGTCGTGCGAGGGACGGCACGACGCTGCTGGTTTGGGAGCTTGTGGGTTGTACCACATTTGGGACGTTATTCGGTGGGCTATGCGCACCCAAACCGTATGGTGATATTACAAGGTGATTGTAATAAGGGGAAAATATCAGGCATCCATGCCTTCATCGCGCATCCATGCGCTCATAATCATGTATCAGAGAATCATGTATGCAAGCACAACGTTAGTCCATAATCTTCCGCAAGAACGCGGGCTTTTCCATCGGCTTGTGTTCTTTATGCGAGTTTTCCATGACCATCGCTGGTGTTGCAGCCGGTGCTGCAACTGCAGAGCCGTATTGAGGCATGGTTGAAGCTACAACTGTGTTTGCGTTTAATGTTTGCTGATGACGGCGCATATATGCCGGAGTATCAAACGAAGCAGTTTCATGCGAACCGACAGGTGCAGCCGAAGGAATGCTACGCTGAGATTGTACTTCGACAGCATTAGCAAACGATGGAGTCATAATCACTCCACCGCCACCATTGGCAGCCATTGCAATCTCATGTCTTGATTCAAGGACACAAGCACTTTCCGCAAGAACATGGTGTTGCTCATGTTGCACAACGACATGCTGCTCTGTCACAACGCTCTTCGATTGTTGAGCCGAAGCGACTGGCTGCTGTTGCTGAAATTGGAAATTCGTCGGTATTGGATACGCTGGCTGCGGTGCGGGTTTGCGGGCAAAATTCGGGATGCCGGGCAGTGTTGCCACAGGCGGATTCTGAACAACGGGCAGTTCTGAGGCAATCTGCGGAGCAGGTTGCGGTTGTGACACTATCTGGGCAGGTTGCGGTTGCGATGCGAGGTTTGTTGTATGGTCGAACTCGACACCCATCGCCTGTTTGTAACCGGTGGCAACAACAGTCACCATCATTTGGTCGCCGAGTTCCTCGTTGAACACAACGCCGAAGATGAGGTTCGCCTGCTCGCCTGACGCTTCTTCAATCGCTTGCACCGCTTCGCCTACTTCTGCCATACTGATATCCGAACTTGCCGTGATATTGATAAGCACGCCCTCTGCACCGCGAATAGACACGCCTTCCAGGAGCGGAGAGTTAATCGCACTCATTGCTGCATCATTCGCGCGTGATTCACCACGGGCGATACCGATACCCATAAGTGCGTCGCCTTTGTTCTTCATTATTGTGCGAACATCGGCAAAGTCCACGTTCACATAGCCGTTTCCGCTGATGATATCGGCTATGCCTTTTGTAGCATTGTAGAGTACGTCATCAACCTTTTGAAATGCTTGGACGAACGTTGTGTTTTTGTCAATGATGCTCATCAACTTTTGGTTCGGTATCACAATGAGGGCATCCACATGCTTTCGCAATTCCGAGATTCCGTGCTCAGCAGACACCGTACGTTTGCGCGCTTCCCATGTGAACGGCTTCGTGACGATACCGACGACGAGTGCATCAAGTTCACGACCGACACGGGCAATCACTGGTGCGCCGCCTGTGCCTGTTCCGCCACCCATCCCTGCGGTAACGAACACCATGTCGCTTGATGAGAGTGCTTCACGCACATCTTCCACACTTTCCTCTACTGCAAGCTGCCCGATTGTCGGGTCTGCACCTGCACCGAGTCCGCGAGTAAGTTCAGCACCAATCTGAACTTTTGTTGCTGCAAGATTGGCTTGCAACGCCTGTGCATCGGTGTTTGCAGCGATGAAATCTACGCCGCTCAATCCGCGCTTAATCATACTATTTATGGCATTACCACCACCACCGCCTACGCCCACAACGCGAATCCTTGCGCCGTTTGTGGGTGTAATATCGAGTTCTATTGGCATGTTATCCCCCCGAATTTGGTTAACGTCCCTGTTAAGAAACTTGAATGAGAAAAATTTATAAAGTTTATTTGTATAGTTACAGTTCTTCGAAGAATCCTTTTACTTTGGCGAAGAACGATTTGTAGGCAACTCCCCGCTCCGAGGGTAGATGTTCGGTTTGAACATCACGTTCAGGCGGCAACTCGGCATTTACAAACGCATTGGTGTTGATAGCATACATCACAAGCCCTACGGCTGTTGCATACATCGGCAACTGTACTTCTGGTGCAAGACCTCCGCTTATCACAGTATTCGGATATCCGAGTTTCACAGGCATTCCGAACACCGTCTCGGCTAATTCCGCAGTACCGCGCAACTGCGAGCATCCGCCCGTTATCACAATCCCTGCCGAGAGATTTCGAGCGTAGCCGCTTCGCTTGATTTCAGCAAGCGCGAACTCGAATATCTCCTCCATACGTGGCTGGATTATTTGGCAAAGTAACGATTTCGTTACTTCCATCGGTTTGCGTCCGTTGATGCCCGGAATCATAAAGGTCTCGTCGCGCATGATGCTTTCTTGAAGCGCGTGACCATACGTGAGTTTCACCGACTCTGCCTGTGTTTGAATAACTCCGAGTCCTTTTTTCACATCATCGGTTACTTTTTGTCCCGCGATGCCAAACATAGACGTATGGCGTATAACACCATCTTCAAAAATGGCAATGTCAGTTGTACCGCCGCCAATATCAACAAGTGCTACTCCTATTTCTTTTTCCGCTTGATCTAACACAGCATGGCTGCTCGCAATTGGTTCGAGAACTAGCTCGCTGACGCGAAGCCCTGCTCGCTCCACGCAGCGGTGGATGTTCTGAATAGCAGTTACCAATCCTGTGACAACATGCACATTTGCTTCCATACGGACACCACTCATGCCGATAGGATCAGTGATGCCATCTTGTCCATCAATAATAAAGTCCTGAGGGAATATATGAAGAATCTTCCTGTCGGATGGAATGGCAATATTATGGGAATCAGCAATAAGGCGTTCTACGTCCGAGGCGGATATCTCGCCGGTCGGGTTG
>JAEUSO010000127.1 GCA_016788605.1 Candidatus Kapaibacterium sp.
TCCGTACAAAAGCGCGCAACGCCGAGCATCCCTTCGACCGCACACCGATGACTGTGTATAACGTTGCATCGAGCGAGGATGTGGATAAAGGAACTGCCGCCGTTTTCACCCGCGACCAAAGCATTGCCATGCAGGTATGGAGCGGCGACATGGGCTATCCGGGCGACCCGCTCTATCTCGACTTCCACAAAAAACACCACGGCTCGGCGCTTCGCTACTGGCGCGTCACCGATAACAAAGCCGACATGATGTACAAATTGCTGTACGTGCCGGGCTGGGCGCAGGAGCGTGTGAACATCCATGCGTTCCACTTTACCCAAAGCATCGAGCGCGCACTTATCGGCAACCGCCGCGTCACATCGCGCACCGGTCTTTGCTGCACACCGTTCGACACCGAACTCTTCGGACACTGGTGGTTCGAAGGACCGCAGTTTGTAGAGCAGGTGTTACGGGGATTGCACCACTCGCCCTATGTACGCACTGTTACCGCAAGCGAGCATCTCGACATTGCGAAGCCGCACGAAGTGGTAGCCATTCCCGAATCGTCGTGGGGCAAGAACGGTCACCACGAAGTATGGATGAACCCCGACGTACAATACATGTGGGAGGCAATCTACAAAGCCGAAAAACTGATGGACGACACGCTGCGCGAACACCTTCCCGCAACACCGCCGCCCGCCGCCAAACCCGCAAAGAAAGCAACACAAAAGAAAACAGTAAAGACCGAAGCAACAACCGGCGGCATGAACAAAACGGTGCGCCGAATCCTGACGCAGGCAATGCGCGAACTCATGCTGCTTCAAGCAAGCGATTGGGAATTTTTAGTCAGCACGTTCTCGGCAAAGGACTACAGCGAGATGCGCTTCTCGTTCCACCACAGCGACTTCACCCGCCTCTGCACCATGGCAAACGCCGTTGCCGCCTCGCCCGCAAAGCGGCTTAGCAAACAGGACAAGGAGTATCTTGAAGAAGTTGAAAAACGCAACGCGGTCTTCCCCGAATTGCAATTGGAGTGGTGGGTATCAACATAGCAATAGTGCGGCTAACATTGCAAGCAAGCTAAAGTTCAATATCCCGGACAGACGCATCATGCTTCTCCCTACCATGGGTTGCATATCGGCGTGTGCTGATACAGGCATAGCACGAAAGATAGAGTATGTTTCTGTGCTTCGCAGACGGCGCCGTACCATTAGTTCCAACACACCCTCACCATGCCGGAAAGCGCAGCCCGCTTTTACTCAACCGTATTGGCGTTATAGCTACAAGAATACCGTTTGCAAAACTCCATTCGTTACCACTCATCCTATCCTTCGCCTGTCGTTGAGCGAAGTCGAAACGGGAGAAGGTGTTCACATGATGGGTGATGAACAGGAAAGTAATGTACCCTTTTGCAATGTGGGATAGCAGAGTTAAGTTGCAAATGCAATCTGATTCTATTTCTACAAACGTCCTGCAATAGTGAAGTGGAATAAGCGAGAAAAAATGCAGGAAGGTAATTGCCATAATGCATAACATTAGAGCCAAGTTTATGACGATACAGTTAGAAGCAGACAGTTACTCGAAAATTGAATTGTTGAGTTACGACAGACCGACTGAATTGACAGAACGGTTTTCTTTCTGTGGAATGACAACGTTACAAGCTACGACGCTTATTGAGCCGGATAGAAAAATTATCTCTAGTAAAATTTTTGCTTATACAGACGACAAACGCCATTTGGATGAAGAAACGTCATCGGGCTTTGAAAACATCAGGGACTTTAATGAGTTTTTCCTACACAACCCTGATTACTACATTCATAACTGCGACCTTGAATTAGCGGACGGATTGATACTTGGCAGTCATGATGACGGAGAAGTTTCGGTGCAGTTCCCAATCAATACTTCAAGCCAAAAAATTGTTAATTCCATTTTTGAGAAATTCAACCTCGATAAAAAGTTAATCGAGATACTAAGGAATAATCCTGAACATTTAATCGTTATTGATGAGAATAGTAACATTATCGGGGACTTTCAGGACTTTGATGATTACATACGCTGGAGTCGAACTAAAGGGTAGTCCGCCTCGTTATTCCGTCCTGTCAAGTGCTACACTTGACAGCTTTATTCCTCTACGCCTTATATATCTTCTTGGACAGATGTAGCACCTTCCCGGACTAAAAAATAAATCAATACATCTTCCGCTTACCCTTCCGGCAGCATGACCACATACGACCATTGGTCGGGTTGAAAGTAGCGTTCAGCCGCCTCGGCAATCTGGTCGGTGCTAACGGCATCAATCGCTGCGATGGTGCGGGCGGTGTCCTCGTAGCCGTCTTCTTCCATCTCGGCTTTCGCCAGCGATTGCATCCTCGACGACATGCTTTCCAACCCCATGATGGTGGATGATTTGAGTTGCTCTTTGGCGCGTTGCAGTTCGCGCTTACCCACGCCGCCTTCGGCAAGCAGGCGCAATTCGCGTTGGATCTCATGGTCGGTTTTTTCGATGCTTGCCGCATCTGCCCCGGCATAGACCGAGAGAATGCCGCAATCGGTGAGCAGTTGAAGCGAGGAATACACGGTATATGCCGAGCCGCTGCGCTCGCGGATACGTTGGTGCAGGCGTGAACTCATCATGCCGTCGCCAAGAACGGCGTTCAACAATGCAAGCGGATACCGTTCCGCCGAGCGCGCTCCGGAACAGCGGCGTATGCAGCAAATATGCGCTTGCTGAAATCCGCGATGGTGCGTGATGCGACGTGGTGTTAGCTGGCGCGGCACGCTACGCCGGCGCACAGGTGCAGGCGTGGTGTTAGCCGGCGATGGGAGTGAAGCGAATTGCTGTTCCACCACACGGCAGACATCGTCATGGTTCAGGTTGCCCGCCGCCGCCACAACTATTTGCTCGGGAACATAGTTTGCTGCATGAAATGCACGCAGGTCGGCTGCCGAGATTCCCGCAACGGAATCGGCGGTGCCGATAATCGGGCTGCCAAGCTGATGCCGACCGAAGAGCAGCCGCTCGCCCATGTCCATCACCAATTCTTCCGGCTCGTCATCATACGATTTTATTTCTTCAAGGATTACCGACCGCTCTTTTTCGACTTCGCTTTCGCGGAAGGCGGGATTCATCACCACATCGGCAAGCAACCGCGTGGTGTGGGCAAGATGCGGTGTGAGTGCACGGACGTAGTAGCAGGTTTGTTCTTTCGATGTAAAGGCATTGATGTACGCGCCCACCTGCTCGAACTCGGCGGCGATTTGTTTCGAGCTGCGGGTTGCGCTGCGGCGGAACACTGCATGCTCTACAAAATGAGCGATACCTGCGTGTTCGGTGTCTTCGTCGCGGGTGCCCGAATCCACCCAAATACCAAGTGCAAACGATTGCACCGTCGGTACTTCCTCGGTAAGCACGCGGACTCCGTTGCCAAGCGTGGTGCGGCGGTACTGCGATGCTCCGTTTAGGGCGGCGGGTGAGATTGTTCGTGTTGGTGTTTTCTTCATTGGTTTCGTTATTGTCTGCGCGTATTAGGGCGGCAAAGTTACGCAGGTTGATACCGCAGTGCGGAACTTGATACTATCCGACGGCTGTTTCCACGTCTTCTGTGCAGCACAAAAAATAAATCAATGTTACAACACCAAATAATGGATGTTGTCCGTCATGTGTAGCTCACCGCACACTCTATTCGACAATCAGCATATAATGAGTATTATCTCTGCCGTACGCATCGCCCTGCTTTTGGGCGCATTCTTCGTTTGTTCACCACTGCTTCTTCTGGCACAAACCGCAACGCTGCGGGGCACAGTGTATGACCGCGACCGTGCGCCGCTGACGGGAGTGACGGTACAGATTAAATCGCTGAAACGCGGCACATACTCGAAGAGGGACGGCACAGTGTATCTGAAGAATCTTCCCGCCGGAACACATACCGTCGAGGCAACGCTTATCGGGTACGAAGTGTGGCGTTCTACCGTTACGATGAAAGCCGACGAGACACAGAATATCTCGATTGTGATGAAGCAGTCGCAAGTGAAAACCGGAACAGTGGAAGTAACTGCCTCGCGCAGGGTGCAAGAGCAAACCGACACGCGACCAAGTGTGCTGACGGTGGATCCCCGCGAAGCCAAATACAAAGCCGGCGCAGTGGAAGATGTGTTCCGCACATTGCAGAGTTTGCCCGGCGTGGTTGCACCAAGCGACTTCTCGTCGCAACTTGTTGTGCGCGGGTCGGGTCCGGATCAAAACCTTATCCTTATGGACAACATCGAGATATTCAACCCGTACCGTTTGTATGGATTCATCTCGCTGTTCAATCCTGAAACTGTGAGCGGCATCACGTTGCTGACGGGCGGCTTCAACGCCAAATACACCGACCGGCTTTCGGCGGTGCTTGATGTAACCAACCGCGACGGCTATACGGGAAACGGCTACTTTGCAGGTAAGTTGAATGTGAGTTTAACCAACGCCAATCTTGTCACCGAGGGTGCGCTGCCGTTTTGGAACGGGTCGTGGCTTGTCTCCACACGCCGCACATACTACGACCTGATTGCCGGACCTATCGCCCGCTCTACCGGCGCAGTGGACGGCGATGTGGCGCTGCCTAATTTCCGCGACTTGCAATTCAAAGCAACATTCCAACCGCACAGCTCGCTCAAGTTTTTTATCAACGGACTCACAAGCCGCGACAACACACAGTTCCAAAGCGGTGCAAACCGAAACAACATTGATTCTATAAGTATTGTGGACCGCTCGTTCAACGATGTTATCGGCACAACATTCGTGTGGCTTCCCTCCGATGACTTCACATCAAGTTTGGGCGTATCGTACTATGTGAACACCGGCGCAAACTCGTTTGGCGGTCAGGGTGGTTCGGGGCAGATACTCGGCTCAACCGAACAGGTCTCGCGTGAGGATTTCGACCGCATCAACGACACACTCCGCGCACGCGGGCAAGACCCGATTTCACTCTTCGCTGTGCGTGGCGAAACAGGATTCACGTTCCGCAAAACATCGGTAAAAAGCGACAACGTCTGGCGCATTGATTCGGCAAATACGTTCGAGTTCGGCGTGCAATACGATGATATTTATACAGGTGTGCTTGCCAATTTTGATTTTGATCCACGACTTCGCGCACTTCGCGCCTCGAACCCGCGCGCTCCGGCACTACCCGAATCCTTCGAGAACGGCGTGAACTACTTCCGCGCCGGTGTATATGCAATGGATAACATCCGTCTGACCAACGAACTGACTGTGCAAGCAGGTGTACGGGCGGACTACTTTGCATTGATTGGCAAGAGTTATATCGCGCCGCGTCTTTCGGCATCATTCGCTCTCTCGCCGCAGTCCACACTTCGCGGGGCGTGGGGCATCTACTATCAATCACCCGGCTACGAAAAACTCTTCGACGCGCAGGTGTTTTTAGATTTAACAAGCGAGAGCGTTACCAAACTCCGCGCCGAGCGTGCTATTCACTACGTCCTCGGGTTCGACCACATGCTTACCAAGGAATGGCAATTCAAAGCCGAAGCATACTATAAGGATTTCAACGATCTGATATTGCCCGAAGTAAAGCGCGGCACAATTTGGAAAACAGAGCGCATTGCGGGCTTGCCCGACTCGATGTACCGCAAAGCCGAGGGATGGACAACACCGGTTGCGATAATCGGCGATTCGCTAACGGCAACGCCGGTAAATAGTGCCACGGGCGGCTCGTATGGATTCGAGGTGATGCTGCAAAAGATTCAGTCGGTGGGCGAAAACACAATCTACGGATGGATATCGTATTCGTATGCAATCTCGAACCGCTTCCGTCCGGGCATCAGCAGTCCGATTCCCTTCAACTTCGACCGCCGTCACGCGCTGAACATTGTTGGCGGCTACAAAGCGGCGGACTGGTTGGATATCAGCGCAACCTTTACGTATGGTTCGGGCTTCCCGTGGACGCGACCTGTGGGCATCCGTCCGCGTGTGTATGTGCTCAAGGATTCCACCACGGGTCAGGCAACGGGGCGTGTGGATACCGATTACTTGGGGCGCGTGGTGTATGATGTGGATCGCGGCGGGTTGGAGAATGTGAACCAAACCCGTCTGCCCGACTACCACCGCTTGGATATACGCTTCACCACCTATGCCGATTGGTGGGATTGGGATTGGTCATTCTACTTGGATATTATCAATGTGTACAACCGCTTGAATGTGGTTGCCGAAAACTACCGTGTGAACCGTGACTCGCTTTCGGTGAACACGCGCCAATCGCGGATGCTTCCTATATTGCCAACACTTGGGTTTAGTGTGAAATTCTAACGCCGGGGAGTGTCGTTCCTTGTGGTTGAAGCCGGTGTCGGTGACTGCGTGATGCCAATCAACACACCCAGTTTGCCGCCGATATGCCGCCAGCCCAAATGCGGAAGGTATGCCCGCGAAATCGCACCGTCTAAATAGAGTGCGTTACGGCATCCGGCATTCTTGAAATACAGAGCGAAATCATAGAGCGAAACGGGTGTGCGCGACATGGCAAACAGCACCCTGCCGTCGGGGAGAATACCCACACCGTTGCGGATATGCAGATGCGACGAGCCGACCTTGAACTTGCGGTGAATCTCGCCATCGGTAACGAGCATCGGTCCCGACTGAGTGGCATACATTACATTACCGAAATTGACAAAGCGTTCGGTGGGAATGACGAAGGCGCGCCGCTGTGCGGTAATGGCAAACACCCCATTGGGTTTGAGGTAAAAGTTGCCTTTGCCCGACGAGGTGTCGAGCGGGGCGATTTCTTTGCGCTCCTGCACATACAATCCGACCGGTGCATAGCCGGGCTTGAACATTCCGCCGTTCATAGCAAAGACAAGCGTCTGATTCTTCTGTTCAACGATGGACTTCAGCGCGGGAATACCGCCAATCAACGCTCCCGAAGCATCCTTCCAAAACATCCGTACATCCTGCACCGAGCAATCCGCCACATAGGAAAGAATATGACCCGGCTGCAGCGGTTGCATCATGAACGAACAACTGTTCAACCATACGGAAAGCACCGCCGTAACAACGGTGATGCGTGTGCGGAGAGTGGTGCGCGAATATGGCTGACTTGTGTTCATGGTATCAAAAATAGACGCTTTACCGCCATACCCGTATCGGCTTGTTTGCTATTTTCACAGACAAACGGGGAACAACATTATTAGAAGCATAGCATGGAATCAACAACAACCTCGCTTGGCACATTGCCCGACGGAACGGAACTGCAAATAGCGGGCGATACAGTGACCGGTATCGGGTTAGCCACTATCACCGTGGACGACTACGCCGCGGCACTTCATTTTTACTGCGACATCATGGGCTTGCAGGGCATCCATCCCATGAACGAGCAATCATGCTACATCGCACTTAACCAAACACAAGGTATATACGTGATAGGCGGACGTGAACGAATCGCAACGCCAGCCCGCGCCACACGCACAACGGTTGCACTCGAAGTCATCTCGGCGACGGCAATGTTCGCCCGCCTGCGCTCCAAAGGCATTGCCATTCCTTTCGACGAGCCGATGCAAATGAACGACACCACATGGTGGTTCTACTGCACCGACCCGGCAGGTAACCAGATAGAATGTATCGGCGGACGGTAAGATACTTACCGATAGGATTATTCTTCCCGTACAAATGAAGGTCTGCATGATGATGAAAGCATCACGCATTCTTGTTCAACAATGAAACTCTTTCGTGTTTACCGCGTGTTGTGCGCGGTTTGCAGGATACACATTCAAAAGAAAGAACATACATGACGGAAAAAACAGTTGCTCTTGTTACGGGCGCGAATAAGGGAATCGGTCTGGAAACCGCACGGCAGCTTGCTTTGCGTGGCATTCGTGTCGTGCTTAGCGCACGCGATACCGAACGCGGTATGGAAGCAGCGCGGGTGTTGCAATCCGAGGGTCTTGATGTTGAGTTTGTGCGGCTCGATATGGAGCAGCCGGACGACATCGTCCTTGTTGCCGAACATATCGCCACGACGTATGGCAAGCTGGATATCTTGGTTAACAACGCGGGTATTATGATTGAAAGTGATGGCTGGAATGTGAATACCACCGCAACGATTTCCGAAGACGCGCTTCGAAGAACAATGGAAGTGAATTTCTTTGGCGTGGTGATGCTGACGCAAGCGTTGCTGCCGTTGATACGCAAGAGTGCGGCGGGGCGCATCGTGAATGTGTCGAGTATTCTTGGCTCGCTCACGTTCCATGCAACACGCGGCTCGAATACATACAATACCAAAACCTTTGCCTACAATACAAGCAAGGCGGCATTGAACTCCTTTACGATTCACCTTGCCCATGAACTGCGTGACACTCCGGTACGTGTGAATTCGGCGCATCCGGGTTGGGTGCAAACCGATATGGGAGGAAGCGGAGCAACACTGCGTGTGGAAGAAGGCGTACAACCGATTCTACGCTTCGCCCTTGCGGGCAACGACTCGCCCAACGGCACGTATATGCACAACGATACCGTGTATCCGTGGTAAGCGAACGGATTATTCGCAACTAAGCGTGCACTCGGTGTTTTTGTTCGACCACCGCTGACGCTTCACTACACCACCGCCTTCAATCCGCACACGCACATGATGTGCATGTAGCACCGAAAGTGCGCGCCGAACCGTCATGCCGCGAACATCGGGTAATGTTGTGCTTTGCTGCATTGCCTGCTTGCTGTGTGCGATGGAATCCAAACTCATACTACTCCTTGCCCGCAGCGTCAGTTCTGTACCGCGAATGACTGTTGTGTTTTGTGCAGGCGACTGCTCTACCACGATTCCGTCCGATTGGCGTGCGGCGAAGCGCAGCCCGCGCTCGTGCAGCATACGTGCGGCGGCGGACATCTCCATTCCGCGAACGTCGGGAACAACAACAGAGTCGGTACTGTGTGGCGTTTGTTGTGTTGATTCACCATCGGTATCTCCGGCGGCAAAACCAACAGCTTCGGTTGCCGCATCGCCGTGCCACGCAACAAGCGACGGCGACATCAGCACACGCTGAACAATGTTGCGGAATATCGGAGCGGCTGTGCGCCCGCCGTAAATATCCGTCTGCGGTCGGTCTAACATTA
>JAEUSO010000128.1 GCA_016788605.1 Candidatus Kapaibacterium sp.
TCACAATAGCGCACAACAGCACCAGTAGCACAGCAGGGAACAGAATTGACACCATGCGCGGCGGTAACCTCACGAGCGATGCGAGCGGATTTGCAGCGATGCTCCGCTATAACGGTCGGCGGTCAATCTGGGAAGTGGTTACGTGGCATAGAGCTGCAACGGGTGTAACGCAATCACAAACGACGGTAGCAACAAACACAGCTGCGGCGACCTACGATGCGACAACGCGGAACTTCATTAACTCAAACGCGGTGCAACTCAACAACGCACGCGCCGACATCGCAGCAATCATAACAGCCCTACAACAACACAGGATACTCTAATGACACAGACGGATTACGATAAAGCCGTTTTGCTGAATATCAAAGCTCGTGAGCGCGACAACCTCGTCGCAATGCTTGTGGCTAACACCTACACATCAGCAGTGATTAGCATTGCCGGTTCGGACAGTTTAAGCGGCACAGCAGTCAGTGGGGTAGCAGAGGGTGTGAGCATGTACGCAGACATCCGAACAGCCCTCACAAACCGGAAGAATACCCTCGATTCAGAGATAGCGTTACTTATCACGGATTTGGGCGGTGGAATAGTACCGTAGCGCATCCATATTGGACGTTTTTTGGACGTTTCAAATCGTCCAAATGATATTCAACTGCAAACAACTTTTGGGTAGAGGGTAAAAGAAAACCCGCATCAGGACTTGATTTCTTGATGCGGGTGAAAAATATGAAACTATACGGTGTGCACTCTGACGGATTCGAACCGCCGACCTTTTCGATGTCAACGAAACGCTCTAACCAACTGAGCTAAGAGTGCGGGTTGTGGTGCGCCCGTGGCGGCAGGTTCGCAGACCTATCCTGCTTGGGCGGCGCGAAAATACAGACGGACACTCGTTTCAGCCAAGAATCCGCCATAAAATCCTGAAATGCGTTTTGTATATTGCACAACTTCGGGCGCGGTAACGGGGAAAAATCACACTCTGCACGCAAAAAGCACTGCCTTTACATATCGGCAGGCAAGCCGCCCGCACTCTACCGGATTGTTCAACTCACATTTCTTGATATATGATTATACCAATCATTATTGGTCTCGGACTTTTATCGCTTGGCGTGGCGTTTTTGTTTTCGCGTCAGGTCAATGCCATTGCTATCAGCGAGGGCGCGGCGAATGAAAACGAAGCGAACAAACTCACCGAAATCTCCTCGGCGATTGCCGAAGGCGCAATGGCATTCCTCTCTCGCGAGTACCGGATACTCGGTCTGTTCATGCTCATCTTCGGTGTGATTATCGCGCTGACGGTGGATCACGGCTGGCATACGCTTATCAGCTTCATTATCGGTGCGGCAATCTCGATGCTCTCGGGATACATCGGGATGAAAATCGCTACAGCGGGCAACGTCCGCACGGCTGCGGCTGCGCGCGTGTCGCTCGAAAAATCGTTCTCGATTGCATTCCGTTCCGGCGCGGTGATGGGCTTTGGTCTAACCGGCTTCGCCATCCTCGGAATGATTTTCGTGTATATGGGATTAAATGCAATGATGCCCGGCGTTGAGCAGCACATCGTAATGGAAGTTCTTTCGGGCTTCGGTCTGGGCGGCTCGTCGGTGGCGTTGTTCGGTCGCGTGGGTGGCGGTATTTACACGAAAGCAGCCGATGTGGGCGCGGACTTGGTGGGCAAAGTTGAAGCTGGAATTCCCGAAGACGACCCCCGCAACCCCGCTGTGATTGCTGATAACGTGGGCGATAACGTGGGTGATATTGCAGGTATGGGTGCCGATCTCTTCGGCTCGGTGGCGGAATCAACCTGTGCGGCTCTTGTTATCGGTGCGTCGGCGTTTGCTGCCATCTCGGACGAGCAACTTCGCATGAGTGCGCTGCTTTTCCCGATTCTTGCAAGTGCCGTGGGAATTGTGGCAAGTGTTCTGTCACTTTTCTTTATTAAACCGAAATCGGAAGACAAAGTGGAAGGCGCATTGAAGAACGCGCTGATTATTTCTACGATTCTCATGGGTATAATGCTGTATCCGATTACAATGAACATGCTTCCCGAAAGCTTCATGATTGATAATGTTTCCTATACCAATTCCGGTGTGTTCTGGGCGTTGGCTGCGGGATTACTTTCCGGTTTGTTGATCGGACTCATCACCGAATACTACACATCGCACCGCTACAAGCCCGTGCGCGAAGTGGCGCAAGCATCGAAAACAGGTGCG
Source organism: Candidatus Kapaibacterium sp. (assembly GCA_016788605.1). GTDB lineage: Bacteria > Bacteroidota > Ignavibacteria > Kapaibacteriales > NICIL-2 > JAEUSO01. The sequence continues at coordinate 2,211 of JAEUSO010000128.1, forward strand.
GCAACAAACATCATTTACGGTCTGTCGCTCGGCTACAACTCATCGGTTCTTCCGATGATGCTGATTGCGGCAACTGTTGTGATTGGCGTTGTATGCGCCGGAATGTATGGTATTGCAATGGCGGCTATCGGTATGCTCGGCACAATTGCCGTCGGTCTGACGATTGATGCGTACGGACCCGTATCGGACAACGCGGGCGGCATTGCCGAGATGGCGGAAATGGGCAAGGACATCCGCAAGCGCACCGATGCACTTGATGCTGCCGGCAACACAACGGCGGCAATCGGCAAGGGCTTTGCTATCGGCTCGGCTGCTCTCACCTCACTTGCGCTGACATCGGCGTTTCTTACCCGTGCACACATTACACCCGACCAAATCGGCTTGACAAACCCGACAGTCCTTGCGGGCTTGCTTGTGGGCGGCGCGCTACCGTTTGCCTTTTCGGCAATGACAATGCGCTCGGTAGGTCAGGCGGCATTCGAGATGATTGAAGAAGTACGCCGTCAGTTCCGCGAAATTCCGGGATTGCTTGAAGGAAAGGCGCGTGCGGACTACCGCAAGTGTGTGGATATTTCCACGCAAGCGTCGCTGAAGCAAATGGTTGCGCCGGGTATTCTTGTTATCGCAACACCGCTTGTTATCGGTTTCCTCTTTGGTGTGCAGATGCTTGCGGGCGTGCTTATCGGCGCGCTTGTCTGTGGTGTGATGCTTGCCATCTCGATGGCGAACTCGGGCGGCGCGTGGGACAACGCGAAGAAGTACATCGAAACCGGCGCGGGCGACTTCGGCGGCAAAGGCAGCGACTCGCACAAAGCGGCGGTTGTAGGCGACACAGTAGGCGACCCCTTCAAAGACACATCGGGTCCGGCACTGAACATCCTCATCAAACTCATGGCGATTATCTCGCTCGTGTTCGTTCCGTTCTTTGTGAAGAGCGGCGGTATCCTGATGAAGTAAAACCACGTTCTGCAATGAACATGAATCCCGTCTTTGCCATCTGTGCAGAGGCGGGATTTTTTTATTGTCGTCAATTTGCACGAATGAAATAGAGTAACCGATGACTATTTTAGGTGCAAGGTAGGCATTCTCATACGTAACAAAGCCGTACCATAAAACTCTTGACTTCCCGCCCCGAAGCGGCAGATTGTAAAACACAGTTCATCACTCATTCTATTCTTAAGGACGATGAAAACATATCTTATCATTCTATTGATTCTCATCTCGACATTGGTTCATGCACAAGATTTTACATTGAGCGTTTTGCAACCGACAGTCATAGTTAATATGGGAGATTCAGTATCTACAAAGGTTCGAATCAGTGCAAAATCAGGTTTTACTGCACCTGTCTTTATTAGTATTCAGCAAAACATGTTTGGAGGAAAAGTCAGAATTTCTAAAGAACAAATTGATTTTCCATATTTGGATAGTGTAGTCATAGTGTTTACACCTACATGGACAGATACAGGGCTTAAAAAAATTGATGTAATCGCTCAGAATGGTACGATGAAATCAATTGCCACCGTAACAATTCAAACTGTAGTACCCGGAAGTTTGCAAAGAATTGTACCTCTACCCTCAGGTAATACTTCTTTCTTCTTATCAAATAATTTCAACAAGAGAATTCTAGTATCACCACTCGGTATTTCACGTTTTAGCCCAAGCGGACTGCTTGACACAATACCGAACCAGATAGAAGGTACGGTTAGCACTATATATAAAAACTCTGTTGTTAAAATTCAAGCATTATCGAACAACATCTTTCAATTTGATGGTCAGTTTTGGCAAACGTTTCCTAAGCCCTCAATTCAAGTTGGAAGAATAACCAATCTCATCTCAAACAACCATGACGAACTGTATGCTGTCACAGATAGTTTTCAAGTGTTCAAGTACAGGGATAGTGTATGGAAAAGTTTAGATGCGAATTTTCAAGGTATGGCAGCTTATACGCTTGATTCAAATATGGGAATTTGGTACATTAAGCGAACATTGCTCTATAGATTCGATGGTGTAAAACTTGATTCCTTTCCATTGCCAAGTGATTTATTGCAATCTTCCAATTTCATGGTAATGACATGTAACAAATATGGGCATCTTTGGGTGACTGTTTCAAAAACAGAGTGGTTCTATAAAGGTGTGCGTGACGTAAAAGTATATGAGTTTAACGGCTTGAATATTTGGAGAAGGTATAACCTACCCGGAGAATTTGGATTTAACTTACCACATCGGATTAATTATACGGAAGACAGTACCCTTTGGATAACAATGCGATTAACGGTAGCTGCTCCAGCTCCGCCGGAATTATCTTTAATAGAGATTCGTAATGATACAATAATGAGCCATAGGCGCGGGCTATCTCCGGGCTTTCTGCCTGACTTTTATACTCTTGACTGTATGATGCTTCCAAATAGAGAGATTTGGTTCACGGAGTTTGTGGTAAGACATTCACTCGCGTTGTATAATCCGCCTGAATTTAAAGGCGAGAGATTTACTATTGACACAGTTATGAAAAACGGAATCGTTTCAGTTTTGGATAGTGACAATAATGATGACAGACCAATAAGCATAGTCCCAAATCCAGCGTTGAATTCTATATACGTTGATGGTATAATATCAAGTGATATTGATATATCCTCCAGTATTGGTGTCGTCCTACTTACTGCCAAAAATAATGTATCAGCCATTGACATATCCCACCTGCCAAGTGGCACGTACTATATCCGTTGCACCACACTACGAGGTGTAACTGTCAAACCGTTTGTTATCGTGCGGTAGGACTTGTTGGTTTGATTTACACAGGCAGTTGCTTTAGTGCGGCTGCCTGTTGTTGTTTGTGCATGGGGTATTTTTGGAGGCGTGAGGCAGGAACGTTTGAGCAACGGCGGACTGCGCTTTCCGGCAGATGGCGGGGAGTACGGAGTTGGCGGAGCGATGCCGTTTGCGAAGCTGATAACGAACAATGGAATAATAACGACGTGGAACTGATGCACGGAGAACTATGGGACTGATGGCGGCGGAAGGATGGAGCGCGCTGGGTGTGGCGGCGTTCCGGCTGATACTGACGGCGCGGCTAAGCGTGACGCTGGGGATTCAGGTGATGTATGTGGCGGTCGGGTGGAATATCTATGCGATGACGGGCGATGTGATGGCGTTGGGGCTGAGCGGGCTTGCCGAGGCGGTTCCCTCGATTGTGGTGTCGCTGCTTTCGGGGTATGTGGCGGACAGGTTCAATAGAAAGACGGTGTTTCTCTGTGCCGCCGGATTGCAGGCGGTGGCTGCGTTACTGCTGGTTGCGGTGTCGCTGCAAGGGCGGGAGTTCTATGATGCGTATGGACTTGCGCCGTATTATGGCGTATTGGTGCTGACGGGATTTGCGCGCGGGTTTATGGGACCCTCGCTAGCGGCGTTGTGGGGCGGGTTGCTTCCGCGTGAACTTCTTGCGAATGGCGCAACGTGGTATTCCACTATCTATAATGCGGGGGCGGTGACCGGTCCGGCGTTGGGCGGTGTGCTGTATGGGTTTGCCGGTGCAACGGTAAGCTACATGACGGCGGCGGGCTTTGTGGCAGTGGCGTGCATGGTGATGCTTGGCGTTCGCGCACCGGAGCAGCGGAAAATGGCATCGGGGGAATCGCGGCTGCATCAACTGACGGTGGGTTTGAAGCATATATTTTCCACTCCTGTTTTACTTGGAGCAATGCTACTTGATATGCTTGCGGTTCTGTTCGGCGGTGCTCTTGCCTTGCTGCCCGCTTACGCGAAAGATGTGTTGCATACGGGACCTGAAGGATTGGGATGGTTGCGTGCGGCGACGTTCATCGGCTCGATTAGCATGGGTGCGGTAATTGCGTTTGTTCCGCCGCGCCGCCGCAGCGGATGGATATTGCTTGGTTCGGTGGCGGGTTACGGTGTGTGCATGGCGGCGTTTGCGTATTCGGATGTGTATTGGCTGTCGTTTGCAATCCTTGCGGCAAGCGGTGCGTTCGACAGTGTGAGCATGGTGATTCGCGGCAGCATCACGCAACTGATGACACCCGACGATATGCGCGGTCGGGTCTCGGCGGCAAGCGGTATTTTTATCGTGTCGTCGAACGAAATCGGAGCATTCGAGAGCGGCGTTGCTGCGCGGTACTTGGGATTGCAGCCCTCGGTGCTGTTCGGCGGCGTAATGACGGTGATTGTTGTTGCGGCGGCTGCCGTTCTCTCGCCCAAGTTGCGTTCATTCTCGATGGACGTTGAGGGGTGAGTTATATCCTTACCATCAGGTTGATAGAGAGTGCCTGCGAACGGATGTCGAGCATAAGGGATTCGATGCCACGTGAATTGCGGAACTCCGCTGTTCGAGCTGCGCCGAGGATGTTGGAGAGGTGGAATGCCGATGCGACAATCAAAAACAATGTGCTTCCGATACGTGGTTTGTTTGTTACTGTTTCATACGTATAGGTTGCATACGTGGCATACGCAAAAGTACCCACAAAGGCAAATGCCTGAACACCGTCGAAGTAGTGCTGCGTATAAATCTGACCTAATCCCGGTACGATAGCCGAGAGGATTCCTGCGAATGCGGGCGACTTTACCGGCAATGAATCAACTTTTGCAAGCGTTGAGCGCATCTGACGGGCTATATCGCGGTTTGACTGTAACGTGGCGGAGTGTTGAACCATCTGTAAGACCGAATCCGCCGTTGTATATCTCTTCGTTTCGGCATAGTAGAGGGCTTTGCAAATTGCGGCGTTGCCATTGGTGTCAAGTTCCCGGTTCAGCGGGGCGAGTTCATTGAGTGCATAAGAACTCAACTTCATTCCACTGTAGCAGAGTGACTGTATGATTGTAAGATTGTGGTGAACGTGCGGATACCGTTGTACAATCTCCGGCGCGATGCCGGTTGCTTCATCAAGTCCAAGTTGATACTTCCCGCTGCGGAGATATGCGTATGCTGAATAGTACGAGCTGAATAATGCCGATGTATCGGACGGATGAAAAAAACGGTACTCTTTCAGCGCGGACACAGCGCGGAAGTAGTCCTCGGTTTCCAAAAGATGCAATGCGTACAACCGAAGCGAAGCTGCACTCCGTTCTTGCGCGGTCAGCAGAGTGGCGGAGAAAAAAAACAACAGCAGGGAAAGAGCAGTCGGCAGCGTGTTCAATGGTCGGTATTGCATAGATGCTTGAAATAATCATCGTTATATCGGATGCTTCCGTTTGCTAACTCTTTGAGCGGATAGTACAGCCCGATAAAGTTGTGTTCGCGGAAAAAGTAACGGTCGAGGAAAAGGAGCAACCCTATCATGCCGTAGCGGTGGAACACGTCCTTGCCAAATGCTGAACACGATGTTGCGTACGGACACCTGCCGACGGATGTTTCCTTTGCATTGGACTGATACGAAGAAATCAGCCCGCCAATCAGAAAATCTGTAAAAGCGGGCGGTATTGTATCAACGGAATGTACTGTCTGCGTTTCCTTGCGCTCAGTCGGTTCGTCGCTATCGTGTGCAGAACATACGGTTGCACCGAACGATATGCTTAACCAATAACTTAGCACGATGCAAAATGTACGTATCAAGCTGCTCATCCCAACGCTGTAGGTTATTGTACTGATGCAGCGGATGATAAATCACGTTCCATCGGTACGCGGAGCATACGAAGGCGACCTTCATTATCACGGGTGTATAATGTTGCATAGAGTTTCGATGTGCCGTTCTCTAAGTAGGCGGTTTCCATACTAACGCTAACTCTTGTGGGTGATAGCCGCCATAGTGCCCCCGTGAGATAATCTATCGCCCCGCCGATATACAAATTGCAGCAGATGTTTGCTAATGCCCAACCGTTCGGCTGTTGGTCAATGAAGATTGTTTTGTCTTTGTAGCCGGGCATTTTAATGGATATTCTGTATTCGTATTTCCGTTCAAGGGAAATGACTGCGGGAGTTGTTCCCGACAAAACTTCCGCATCCCCCATCTTTAACTTCACAATGAAAATAGCAGAAGATGGGCGGGAATCTATTGTGATAGTGTCCGATGTGCCGCTAAGGATGGTTGCACAACCTTGATGGAACAAGGCAATACTTGCGGCTATTGTGAGAATCGTGAAAACACGCATGATGTGTTTCATAAATGTATGCGGATAAAATGTGGATTTTAGCTCAACTGTGCGGCAATATACAATAGCACGGGAATAGCGGCGGCGGAAATGATGTGCATGGTTGCTGGTGAATCTTGGTTTCTCCATAAATGGTTGCTATCTCTTGATTCAATACCAATCCCTGTGCCTGAATCCTTGCTTGTACAGTGTGATAATAGTTGTGTTTATGCCTACTGCACGTAAATTCGTGCATCACATCAGGGGAGTATCATGACAAACAACGAACGCATTGAGGAACTTTTGCGTCGTGTGGACGCGCTCTACGCAGCGCATAAAACAACGAGCGACGAGATGCGCGAAATCCGGCGCGATATTCTGCGGCTGCAAAGCGACATCACGCAGCAGAGCGGAGAAGAATTACATGCAGAGAATATACCGCCGCCTGTGACAATGCAAAGTACGGTGACCGTTGTTGCCGCAGCATCGGCAATTCCCCCGCCCGCACCGCAGCATGATAATGGTGATACAGCGTCCGTCACAACCGATGTGGATGCAGAGCCGGTACCTGATGA
>JAEUSO010000129.1 GCA_016788605.1 Candidatus Kapaibacterium sp.
GCGAGAGAATGGCAAGCTCATGAAGTGATTGATCCACAACGCGGATGTTCACAATGGTTGCGGTTGATCGCTTCTCGCTTGTGCGGATAAGGTTCAGCGATTCAGTAAGTGATTTGCCGTCGTCGAAGGGAGCAGCTTGTACGCCAAGCGAAAGATTCTCGGAAAGCAGGTTGGTTATGAATGCCACATCCTGCATCAGCATTTCGCGTCCGGTGTTCTCGGACTGCCACGTGGAATACACCATCACAAGAAGCGACGCACATACGCCAACACCGAAGAGAACCGAGAGTATCTGTCCCTGCACTGTGCGGCGTATCCTGTTGTACTGCCGGACGAGCCACCTGCGGTCGGTGCCGTTTGTTGGATTACCGGAGTATGGTGTGGTGTTCATCATCGCGTTGTCTTTGCAATTCTGAACAATGCCGGATTCCACTCCATCGCTTCCTCGCGCGAGCCGGTTGCATTCAACACAATCGTCGGCTTGCCTGCGGTCTCGTCGGTGCCAAGAAACAGCGTCACCCCGTATTCGGCGACATCGGCGCGGTTGCACACCGAGAGTGTCCGGTTAAGCCGCGCATATTTTACAAATTTTGGCGCAAGTTCGGGCGAGCCAATGAAAACAATATCAGGACGCGACGTTGGAAGTGATGTGCCTTCTTGAATGACCGCAATGCGGGATTTACCGACGTGCTGCCCGACCAATTTGCGGAGTTCGCGTGCAACATCAGGTGCATTCGCCACATAGATAACAAGACCTTCGCCCGCTTCGCTCAATGTCTTTTCCATTGCCGCAACTTTTACCGACAGCATGGCAACCGCCGATGCCGCCGACTGCTGCTGCGCGCCTGCGGGAAATGCGAAGAACACGCCGAACACCATAGCAACAGCACACCGCCGCACAGCATTGCACAGCAGCCCTCCGCTCCACGCACGCGGGCGTATATCGGGGCATGTCCTATAGTTCTTCGTGTCGTTCACAGTCCTTTCGCCTACTCTACTTCAATATATGTTCTTCCGCCACCGTGAGACAGTCGGGGACGAGTCCCGTCGCACACTCACACGGCGTTCCACACCCATACTCCGATTGTTTCGCAGCAACAGGATACAGTTTGCCGTGTGGATTATCGGCAGGGAAGCCGCTGTTCTTAAACTAACGGAACAAGAGCGGTATGCAGGTGCGGCGGCTATTTTTGCGCTCTTGGCATTACTCACCGCAGCATATCCCATGCACCATCACCCGCACGAACACCCGCACGAACACTCACACGGACACTCGCACGGCGGAACGCACCACCACCCGCACGTCGGGGCAGGCGACCAACGCTCCATCCTGATAGCAATCGGCACAACGGCTAGCATCTTTGTGGTTCAGGTTATCGGTAGCATCATGTCACATTCGCTCGCGCTACTCTCCGATTCGGCGCACATGTTTATTGACATTACGTCGCTGTTTATCGCCTATTTAGGTTTGCACATCGCCCAGCGCAATGACAAACGCCACATTTTTACCTTCGGCTGGAGGCGTGTGGAAATCATCGCAGCACTCTTCAACGGTATTCTTCTCTTTGTGATGTGCGGACATATTCTTTGGGAGGCGGCGGAACGGTTTGCCGCTGCCGAACATGTTCATGCAAGCCAGATGCTCGTGGTGGCGTGTTTCGGTTTTGTTGCCAATGCCGTTGCACTCTATTTCCTACACGGTTCTGAGCACCTGACAACACGCAGTGCGTATCTGCATGTTCTTACGGATTTACTCTCAAGCGCGGGCGTTATCATTGGCGCAGTGCTGATGCACTATACCGGATGGGATATTGTTGATCCCATTATCTCGGTGTTCATTACGCTCTTTGTGCTGCGCGGCGCGTATGTCCTTATCCGGCGTGCGGTGGTGATTCTGATGGAATCCGCTCCGTCGCATATCAACATCGCCGATGTTCACGCCCATATTGCCGCACAGCCCTCGGTGGTGGGTGTGCACGATGTGCATGTGTGGCAGCTTGGTTCGGATTCCCATGCGGTCAGCGCACACGTGGTGATTGACAATACCGCCGATAATGACACCGTGCTGCGCGATGTGCGCGAAACATTACGTTCCGCTTTCGGGCTACACCATGCCACGGTGCAAGTGGAAACACGCGCATTCAGCGATGAAGAAAACTGTAAGGGATGCGCCCCCGGCGCGAACGGTGACACGGAAGAACAGACACCCGCTCATAACTAATCCAACACATTCACATAAAAGACAATGCTCACACTCCTGCACGACGCATCCGTTACACGGCTTATCCAGATAGCACTCAACGAAGACATCGCCACCGGCGACGTGACCACTGAAACCATCATCCCCGACGACACAAGTGCGCGTGCCTCGTTCCTTTGCAAGCAGGACGGTGTCCTTTGTGGAATCAGCATCGGCGAACTCGTGTTCCGCACCTTGGGCGAGGGCGTTTCGTGGCATCCCCTGCATAGCGACGGCGAATCAATAACCAAAGGAACGGTTGTGGCGCGGCTCGAAGGTCCGGCGCATATCCTGCTTGCGGGCGAGCGTACCGCGCTGAACTTTATGCAACGCATGAGCGGTGTCGCCACAATGGCGCGGCGGTTTGCAGAGGCAGTCGAGGGAACACAAGCGCGCATCCTCGACACGCGCAAAACAATTCCCGCATGGCGGCGGCTTGATAAATACGCCGCACAAACCGGCGGGGCTGTGAACCACCGTATGGGACTCTACGACATGATGATGATAAAAGACAACCATATTGCAGCGGCAGGAGGCATCACCCGCGCACTCGATGCGGCACGCGAGATTTTCGAGCAAGGCGCAGTGCGGATTGAAATCGAAACCGCCTCGATTGCCAATGTGCGCGAGGCGTGCGACCACGGCGGATTCCACCGCATCATGTTCGACAACTTTACGCTCGACATGCTGCGCGAAGGGGTGCAGATTGTGGCGCGGCGTTTCGAGACCGAAGCATCGGGCGGTATAACGCTTGACACTGTGCGCGGCGTGGCAGAAACGGGCGTGGACTTCATCTCGACGGGGGCAATCACTCATTCCGCCACCGCACTCGATATCTCGATGGACATTGCCCTTGCGCGGCATTGATATGTGCCCGTGAAATCCGTATTGCCGTAGAGACGCGCTGCGGCACATCTCTACGCTTTGTTGAGCGCAGCGACCTTGACATCAAAGATTACAACATTGCTCCCAACCTTTACGTCGTAGCCCACCGTGACAAAGCACTCAAGAAACCATTAGGGCAACCGGCGGGACGACTGTGAATAAATTCCGTAGCAAACACAGTCCTTCACGTTGATGCAGGTTTCTATTTTTGCAATCCGCTTGCCGATGAACCCAATCAACCGGCGTAGCGGAACATGATAATACGCTAACTATTCTAAATACCAATTCAACTTAGGAGACACCGTATGGAAGCAGTTCACCCTGCACACATCACCGATGATAATTTTCAAAACGAAGTATTGGACTCGAAAGAGCCGGTATTGATTGACTTCTGGGCTGCATGGTGCGGACCCTGCCGCATGATTGCCCCCGTTATTGACGAGCTTGCCAACGAACTGAACGGCAAAGTGAAAATCGGCAAAGTGGACGTGGACAACAACCCCAAAGTGGCAATGGAATACGGCATCCGCTCTATTCCCGCGCTGCTTATTTTCAACGAAGGTAAAGTGGTGGATACCATTGTGGGTATGGTTCCGAAGAACATGATTATGGAACGCTTGCAGCAACACATGAACTAAGTGTTCCGCACGATACTGCGGGGACGATGCGATAACCGTCGTCCCTTTTCTTTTTCCTTAAACCTCATCTACTCCCAACCCCTTTATGCCGCGAATGCCCTTGCTTACTGACGACGAGATTGCCTTCCGCATGAATGCCGTACCCCTGTGGCGGCTCGAACGAGGCGACGCTCCGCCCGCCCGTATTGTGCGCGATGCTCTGGCACCGAATTTCAGTGCGGCGGTGGGTCTTATCAATGCCATTGCCATTTGCGCCGAAACCGCCGACCACCATCCCGACATTCTGCTTTACGGGTGGAACAAACTCCGCATCACACTCACCACCCACGACAGCGGCGGACTGACGGAGAACGACTTCCGCCTTGCAAAAAACATTGATGCTGTTCTTGGTATGTAACCAATGTAGGTTTCTTCGAGGTGCGAAGATTACGAGCCGGTTTCTGCTTCCTATGCAACCTTCGATGAACTTGCCATACTGCATATCTCCTTCAAATGATGAAGCCGTAGTTTTCAAACGATCCCTTATTGCAACGGATGCCGTTTTTTGAGGGTGAAAAGTTCAAATACTGGTGCCTGATATACTATTCTATCACGATCAGGTGCAGTGTACCCTTCTATAACTTTATACATTATTGTGTCATTGTAATAGTAGTATCTCTCAATTACATACTCATACTCTGCATATGTTAATCTTCCCCCTCCTAATAATATAAAACAGGCATTATCCTTCTCCTCATGATACAATGTTGCTTTCCATCTGTCATGAAAGATGGTGTCTCGATCTTTGTAGATACCCATGTCAGGATCATAGTATGTTTGATGTATGATATCTTTAGACGGGAATTGATACCGTATATCATAAGAACCGAAGGGGAGGCGATACGGTACATCGCCATTCGGGTATTCACGGATACTGCGTTGCGGATCAGAGAGGTATTTTTCAGTTGAACTTAATGCTAATTTCCATTCGCCATTCATATATGCTTTCCATTCGTTCATGGTTTTGGGCATATTTGTGCCGGTGGGCTTAGGGGGAGCGATATATGTGGGATACGTAGGATATACGTTATCTGTACATGATTGAAGGAGGAAACACAGCGATACGGAGAGTAAAATGATGTAGTTCTGCATACGTGGGGTGATTGAATTGTAAGATTGTAGAGAAACAGGCAGACATCTTTTTTGGTTCTGCAAAACTCTTAAACTCCCACAACCTGTCCACTACGCAAAAACTACGCAGTATGGCTACTTGCGTAGTAATTGCGTAGTGCAAACCGTCAAAATCATGTCCTGCATTCAAAAATCAACCGACGACACATTATTTCAGCTTTGCGATAATCGCCTCGGCTGCCGTGCGCCCTGTTTCGGCTGCACCGTTCATGTATCCCTGAAAGCGGCGGCTACAGTGCTCGCCCGCAAAGTACAGATTCCCTGCGTTCATTCCTTCGTATCCGCCAAATGCCGTTTGCTGACCGGATGTATAGCACGAGTACGAGCCGAGAACAAACCGGTTCTTTGCCCACACGAACTGGTTGCTTTCGCCGGTATGGGCGGCTGTGATTCCGGGAAAGAGCCGCTCGATACGCTTCGTTGCGCCGCCGAGTATTTCCGCATCGGTAAAATTCACCAACTCCACTCCTCGCTTACCGCCATAGAAGAATGTAAGTGCGCCACCTTCTGCACCTTGCCCGCGGCTGCTGTCCCACGCCACTTGCAGGTCGCCGTCTGAGAATAACATGCCCGACTTCCGGCGGTCGCGCCAGATCGGTCGCTTGAATCCCGCAATGAACTTGCTGTTGGTTCCGTAGCTGAGTTCCTTGATTGCGCGCTGTTGAAGCGGGTGCATTCCCTCAACCTTCAGTATCATGGCGCGCACCACCGTGAAGGGGAGCGTGCAAATCACAAAGTCGGCGGGAATTTTATCGCCGCTTGCCGATTCATTCTCCATGTGGACGAGATACGAGCCGCCTTTCTGTTCGATTCCCGTTGCCATGTTTTGGTAGTGGATGCGTTCGCCGAGTGCCGAGGAAAGTGCCTCGGTCAGTTTCGCGTTGCCGCCTTTAATCGTGTAGCGTTCGTCGCTCTCGCCAAAAAATTCAATATGCGAGCTTGTTGTTTGGGGCAGGATGTCGGTAATCAGCAAAGCCGAGAGCCGGTCAATATCAAGCCCGTACTCGGTGGTGTAGGCGGTATTGAACAGCGAATACAGCCAGCCCTTTACGCCGATAATGCGAAGGATGTCGGCGATGCTTTTTTGGTCATACTCGGTGCGGGCGGCGGCGTTACCGCGAACCTTCTCCGCAATCGCGTCGAGCTTATCCGAATATGGCGCGGAGGCGCGGATGATGTCGTTCTCGGAATAGACCTTCGAGCCGAAGAGGTAGCAATCGCCAAGCTCGCTTTCGGGCGGACTGATGAAGTCGTTCATTTCAAGATTGAACTCGCGCACAAGGGCAAGCATATCGGTGTGGTTCGAGTCAATGAACTCGCCGCCGAGTTCGCTGCTGATTCCTTTTCCTACAATGTTTTGGGCAGTCATGATTCTTCCGCCCGCGCGCTTGTTCACTTCGTAGATATCCGCTTCGAAGCCCGCATTTTTCAGCGTCCACGCGGCGTTCAATCCGGCAATGCCCGCACCAAGAATCACAATACGCGGCTGTGTTCCGGCGCGGCGCGGACGTGCGGCGGCGATATGCGGGAGTAGCAATCCCGCTCCGGCAACAGCACCCGTTTGCAAGAGTGCGCGACGGCTCATCAGCGGGCTGGTGGGTCGGGCGGCGGGTTTGCGGATGCGCCGCAAAGCGCGGCGCAGCAACGAGAATACAGGTGAACGTGACATGCGAACAGGATTTATGTATGTGTGTTCTTTGGTGACAAGTGTGGCGCAATAATAACAGACGGCAGCGTATCAGCGGCAGGGAACAGCGTGTAATGTATCGGAGTACCGTGCGGCGGAGGCATCCTTGTAGCAAAGGTTGCCATTGCCGGCGGGATCAACCAACTCGCCCGACTTTATCAGCAGTGCGTCGCCGCGAATCATCATCGTTTTGGTTTCACTTTGTTCCTCGCCCTCAATCATATAGCGATACACAAATTCCCATTCGCCGATGTCGTTCTTCCTGCCACCCAGTGTGCCGCGTGCGCCGTCCTTTTGGTCGGGCAGCCACTCCATTGTGCCATACGCCGAGTCGCCCAGTACCGTCAGCGAGACGCGGGTTGTATCGTTATTTTGTGCCAGCAAAAAGCAGCGTGTTTCGGCAGTTGTTAGCTGCTGTGGTTTCCCCTCCGGCGTTTGCTCGTTGCCACACGAATGCAGCAGGATACCCACGGATAGCATGAAGCATACAGTCAGGATACCGGAGAGGAATCTCATGCCGTAACCTCGCCCTCGGTAACGCCGCGCCTGCGTCCGTAATGCTCGCCGTGTTGCGATAAATCCAGTCCCATTTCCTCTTCGTCGGGGCTTACACGGAGTTTGGCGATTTTATTCGTCAGCAGCAGCAGGAGATATGAGCCGCCGAACGCATAGACCGAGACAACAACCAAGCCGAGCAGGTGCATCAGAAATGTGGTGCTATGCCCATAGACCAGCCCGACATCTTTTGCAAACACGCCGGTCAGAATCATTCCGCTGATACCGCCGATACCGTGGCAGGGAAACACATCCAGCGTATCGTCGAGCGAGGTTTTGTTTTTTATCGAAACGGCGATATTGGAAATCATAGCGGAGATGAATCCGATGAACAACGCCTGCGGAATACTCACAAACCCTGCGGCGGGAGTAATCGCCACCAAGCCGACAACCGCACCGATACACGCGCTCATCGCCGAGATTTTTTTCACGCGCACGGCATCGTACAGCACCCATGTCATCATTGCCGATGCAGAGGCAACCATCGTTGTCATAAACGCAAGCACCGCCGTTTGATTTGCGCCTAACGACGAACCCGCATTGAAGCCGAACCACCCGAACCACAGCATTCCCGTTCCAAGCAGGATATACGGGATATTCGCCGGCTCGGTATGATGATGGTGGTGGTGATATGATTTGCGCTGACCTAGGACGATGGCACCGGCAAGGGCGGCGTAGCCCGCACTCATGTGAACCACCGTTCCGCCCGCAAAATCAAGCACACCCCATTTATGCAAAAACCCGTCGGGATGCCACGTCCAATGTGCCAGCGGCGCGTAGATGAAAATCGAAAACAAACTGATAAACAGCAGGTAGCCGCTGAACTTGACGCGCTCGGCGAAACTTCCGGTAATCAGCGCGGGCGTGATGATGGCGAATTTCATTTGGAATGCCGCAAAGAGCAGAAACGGCACAGCGGGCGAAAGCACGGGATGCACATTCAGCCCCACACCGTTGAAGAACGCGAACTCGAACGGATTGCCGATGATGCCGTTCCAACTTGTTCCGAACGACAAACTGAACACCACCGTCACATAGAGAACGGTAATCACCCCCAGCGCAATAAAACTTTGCAGCATAGTCGAGAGGATGTTCTTGCGGCTTACCATGCCGCCATAGAAAAACGAGAGTCCGGGAGTCATTAGCAGCACAAGCCCTGATGCGGACAGCATCCATGCAAGGTCGGCGGGATTGATGCCGTCGGCTACCACCGGCTCGGCGGGAAAGCGGAGAAACAATCCGCTGCAACACACGGCGATCAAGAACACGAACGCCGCTCCGAATTTTGATTTCATAGGACGAAAAGACGAGTTGGTGACTGTAACTCCGCACTGTGCCGAAGAGTATGCACGCGGATTTCTTGCAATACTACGCCATCCGCCGCGTACGGGCAATACCCTTTCGTACCGCTTGCATCATACTATGAGTTCATTATAGCACTCGCTGATTCTTTGCAAGGTCTGTCAATGTGATTTCACGAAGCTACGGGTCATTCGTACACGTCCGCCGCTTTGAATCCGCACAGCATACACTCCACTTGCAAGTCCGCGTAGGTCTATGCTCCGCTCCACAACACCCGCCTCGTCTATCTGCATCGTGCGGACGTTCACGCCAAGCGTGTTCACTATCTCTATGACTGAACCCGCACTTTGCG
>JAEUSO010000012.1:0-15061 GCA_016788605.1 Candidatus Kapaibacterium sp.
GGATGGTTCGGGATTATTGGGCATACGCAATCCAAAGGCAAACCTGTTCGTCGGCGTACTGACGCTGCGGATTCTGTCGCTACCTGATTCTTCGCGGGTGATCGAGGCACTCACACGCCATTCGTAGCTTGAGCCGCGCCGCCATTGCGAGTTCATCGAAGCAACGCCACCCGCATCATTACGCCAGTTTGTGATAAGCAGCCGTGCACGCTCTTCGGCATTGGGCTGACCGCGCAAGCCCTGTGCTTCTATAATCCCGCTCCGCCAGTTCAACGTGCGGCTATTGGATGGCAACGCACCTGCGCCAACTTCCGTTACATCAAGAGTATAATTGAACTCTTTCACCTGAGGGCAGTACGGTCCCCACTGCACAATCAAATGCGGCGGCATCCACGGAATCGTATCGTTCGCCGATGGAAAAAATGCGCTGAGTGTCATTGGACTCATGCAGTCGGCGGATGAGGGTCGTGTGCAATTTGCAGTGAAGACACCGATGTCGCTTTTGCCTTGTGTGTTGCCCCGCGTGGGAATAAACACGCGTCTGTCGTCGAGTGCCTGCACTTGCCATGCAAACCTGGTGATGCGCGGCGAGGCACGGTTTGCCAAATCAACAAGTTGCGGATAGTTTGGTGGCAGTGTATAGCTTGTTGTCGGAATCACTTGGTCGAACACCACCTCGCTTGGTGTGCCTGCTTCCAAAGCAACACGCGGCTCTTGTCCCTCAACCACACCAACTATTCTCAAACGGTATTGCGGCACAATGCCAATCGGCACGGGAGTTACACCAACCCAGTTGAAGATGATTGCGTTCTGGCAATTTTCTGCTATCGTGGGGTCAATCGGGCGGATGAGTTGCGGTTGCTCGAACCACACCACGTTGAAGTAGTCGCAGTCGCGCCCCGTGGTTGTGAGTTGTGTGCGGCGGTCGCTTTCCAATACACGGACGCAAAATGAATAGTCGCCTTCGGGAATAGCTCCGGCGTTGGCAATGCTGCGTTGTAATTCGTCGGAAGCATCAATCGCATTATTACAAATCAGCGCAGGTCCGTTGATGATGCGTGTCTCGCCGCGCCGCATGGAAAAGACCGGCATACAAGGATGCTCGTTACGGGTTCTCGCCGATTGCCCCGTTGTGTTATTTCGTACTTCAAAAGCAAGCACAAAATTGTTGATGTCGCGCTGCGCGGTCAGGCGAATCGTCACCACGCTCGGATCGAGCCGCCATACGGCAAGTGCAATCGGCACAGGTCGGCGAAGCGAAACGTCAATGTTCATGTCTTGCGCTATAGTAAGGACAGCACTGACAAATAAAAGAGTGATGGTGATAATATTTTTTCTCATGTTGCGCTCCGCGGTTGATGAGTCAATGGTCAATTAGTATGCTATGCTGTATTGGATGCTGCCCTGATACTCGCTGTAACTTGGCTGCCTGCTGATTGCCGAAAAATCGTAGTTGTTATTCATGAGTTGCAGTGTGAAACTGCCGTACTCGTTCATGTTGAAATTTGCCGAGAGCCGCGCCATAAACTGGGCATCGTTGCCCTGCGAGCGGATAAAGTTCACACCAAGTGTTGCGCTCAATCCTAACAGACGCTCGAAGAATGAATAGCCGACCGTCTCGTTAAAGGTGAGGATGGATGTGTTCACCACGCTGTTTTGCACCGAGTTGCTGAATGCGGTGGTTGAGAGCGACAATGACGACGGAAATGAAATCGTATGCACAGCCACAAATGATTGCGTCGTGTTATTGACCGCACTTTGGCTGAATTGATTTTTGTCGTCGGAGTTTTGGAACGACGCAGTGAGCGATGCAGAGTTCGAGCCGCCGAGTAATTCAAATGTTGCTCGCGGCGTAAAGGAATACATCTGCGAGATATTCTCAACACGGATAGTGTCGCTCCGGTGCGTTGAGCGCATTCCGAAGTTGGAGTACATGACATCCAACCCGATATTTTCTGTGAATTGCATCGAGCTTGTCAGCGAGCCGATCGTCCGGTCGGTGGCGGCAAGCCGTGTATTGCGAACGTTATTAGTTCGCCGTCCGATTGAGCCGCGAAGAAAGAACTTATTATTGAACAGCCGCAGCGAAGGAGACACAGTCATGTCTAAAACGTCGTTCATCATCTGCACAAAGCCGAGCGACATAAATCCGGGACCAATCCACTGTGCGTCGAATCTGATATTCCAATACTGCGACGGCGTTAGCGTTAGCCCGCCCTTCACAGCGGCATCGAACGCGGAACTGATATTGGCGTTGAACACCGACTCTTGGAATTTGCTTCTGCTTGCACTGTCAATCAACGGTGCTTGCGTATTGGATGTGTATGCCGAGACCGCGCCTTCTGCTGTGAACCGAATAACGTTGTCAAGAAGGTTGAAACCTGCGGCTATTGAGCCGACAAGGTTTTCGTTTGGTGTTGGTGTCAGTGTGTCGCGCCTGATTGATGTCGAGTCGTCGGTTGCGTACATAACGTTGAGCGTGACGGTTGTTCCTGTTTCGTCACCGATTCCGATTTTCCCGCCGATCACTTTGCGCCTGTAGTCACCGAAGAATCCGTTAGTGGCATCGGGATTCCGAGCTTCGCGTGTATAACCGTAGATAGCACTTAGGCGGAGCTTTCCGGGCGTGAGGTCGAATCCCCCGCCAAGAATCCGCGCATCACCAAAAGTGAGGTCGGAAATCCTCGTAGAAAAATATCCGGCATGAAGTTGCAACCAATTACCGAAACGTGGATTTACTCCGAACTGGTTGAATGGTTGCCTGTATCCCGCATCATTCGATGTGATGAATGCCTCGAACGGCAGTTCAATCTGCTCGAAGAGCGTGATAGTAGCGCGAAGTGTTGCACGGTGAACTTGCGATGGCAGACGTGATTCCGTCAAACCGTTTTGTTGATAAAAATCCGATGACAAACCGAGCGATGCGGACGTACTTATCCACGGCGATTGAGCCAAACCATTGTAACTGCACATTAAGAGTACAGAACAGAACCATATACATGCGAATCGTAGCATCATATCAAATCGCCACCATATATTACTGTGACATTCTATCCCTATCGTTATACCCGTCAATTCCCGTACGGGTTTCTCACAATGACAAATTAGAGGTATTCGTCACAAATACAAAGGAAAAAAAATCTCTATTGTGATATGCTATGCGTTTATCGCCCTGATTCAGGAAACGAACGTCGTATATTTGTCGCATAAACAGAGGCAGCCGAACAACCCCATAATGCAGCGATTCACCCTATACGTTTTCACCGCCCTATTCCTTACACTTATGTCAGGATTCATATCAGCGCAACCGACTGTGTTTGTGCGTGATACGGTTATTCAGCGGAGTATATCGTCGCTGATTCCCATCTATGCGTCGGTCGGATACTCCCGTGGTGATTCACTTACAGTTACGTTCCGGTACAACCGCTTTCTGCTCTTTCTCAACGAAGTCACACCCCTTGCCCAAGGTGTTGTGGTTGCCCGTCTTTCGGAAATGGCATTTGCCGCCGACAGTATAATCGAAGTACATGCCGTTTGTGAGTTCACCGATACGTCAGTTGTTCTTACGAATCCGACACCCTTCATCGGGCTTCATATTGAGCCGCTTGCCGGACTATCCGACACAACACGCATTACACCATTACGGCTGCTACGTAACAATACGCGCATTGACAGTGTTACGTACCAATCCGGTAAAATCAGGATTGCAGGGAACATTCCCGTTACCGCACTTGATACGGAATACATCTCTGCTTGCGCCCCGAATCCAACTTCAGAACAAATTGCTTTCAAGTACAAGACGCTCAGTAAATCCGACGTGAGTTTTACATTTTTCAATGCAGGCGGAAAGCAGGTCTATAGGGTTGATATTCCTAACAAGGACGCGGGAGTGCATGAGTTTAAAGAGAAGCTGAATACGATTGATTTTACATCGGGATTGTATTCTGTGCGGATGCAAACACCATTGGGCGTGTATGTGCAACAATTTCTGATGGTGAAATGAGAAATATGCGCGTCCACATACTTATAATATTGCTTGGATGCATTGCAGTTGCATTGCCTGTGTTTGCACAAACCGACGGCAGTGCCCGAACTGAGGAAGTCAGCGATAAAAGTATCATCAGTTCGAACAGCAACAAAGAGTTTTGGGTGTGCTTTATGAAGAATTACCGGAACGACCTTATTGACCCGCTCTTGCTTGAACTCTTCATCACAAGTGCAACCGATGCTAAAGTGACGATTGTATGCCAGGGGTTGAATTTCAAGCGCATCATATCTGTGAAAGCAGGCACTGTGGCAAGCGTAACGATTGACGAGAAAGCACAGTTAGACAGCAGCCCGCTACCGCAACGCAAAGCATTCCATATCACAAGCGATGCCCCAATTTCGGTCTATGGATTGAATCACCGCGCCATGTCCACCGACTCGTACCTTGCAATTCCCGTATCGGTGTTGGGCACTGCGTACCGTGCAATCGGCTACAGCAAACTCGGGTATGAGTTCGTATCGGAGTTTGCCGTCATCGCAACTGAGGACAGCACGCAAGTAACAATCACGCCTACAACACCAACCACCGATAAGCATCCTGAAAACATTCCATACACAGTTTATCTGAAACGGGGCGAGGTGTATCAAGTGATGTCGGAATATGATGTGGCAGGTACGGCGGACTTTACGGGAACGTTGATTACATCGAATAAAAAGATTGCCGTATTTAGCGGACACAGCTGTGCGTATGTGCCGGTTGGTGTTGGTACGTGCAACCACCTTGTCGAGCAAATGCCACCGCTAAGCACGTGGGGCAAACATTATTATGTTGGTACGTTGCAACGGCGGAGCGCATACACACTGCGTGTTCTTGCCTCCGAGCCGCGCACCCGTGTCTTCGAGGATTCTAAACTTGTGGCAGTGCTTGAAGCGGGCGAGTTTTACGAGAGTATCCGCGTCACACGTAATGTGCAAATCACCGCCGACAAACCTGTGATGGTAGTTCAATACTCGCAAGGATTCAAGAACCGTGATTCTGTTGGCGACCCCATGATGATTGTCGTATCGCCTACGCAACAGTTTTACAAGAACTACCGCTTTGCAACTCCGGTGAACGGTGCGTGGGACCACTACGTGAATATCGTAGTGCCGACCGAGGCAATTCCCACATTAAAATTGGACGGTGAACGGATGCAGATATCGGATTTCACGCCGCTAAGTTTGTCGCGTTATTCGATTGCACAGAAGCAAGTCACCTTCGGAACGCACACAATCACATGCGAAGAACCGATAGGATTATACTCGTATGGTTTCGGCTACGGCAGTGATGCCTTTGATGCTTATGGTACGATGGGCAGTCAATCATTTATGCCGCTTCCCGATGCAAAGGACACGCTCCCGCCATTACATGACAGCAAGCGCAGCAAGGGCGGTTTGAATGTGATTATCCGCGATGACAGAACCGCCGACCGCGGATTAAAGACCGTCAAGGTGTTGTTTGCACAAGGACTTGTCTCGACGCTGCCAAGCATTGAAGAAGGAACGCCGCAAGTTCAGTTTCTGGTTAAACCGATTACCGAAGGAACGGAAGGAAAGATGGTGATACAGTCCACCGATGCAGCAGCAAATAAAAGCGTCTTTACTGTGTGCTATACCTACGATAACAAAACCGAGCAGTTCGGCTTCCGGTTGTGTCCCGAGGGTGAGGATTGCGACGATTCCCCCGTGTGGAATGTCGGTGCGTTTATCACGTATAATTCATCGCTCCACTCGGCTAACTTTTCAAAAGCAGGAGCAATCAGCGCACCCGGAACGTTTGGCGAAGCATCGGGCGGCGGAGGGTATTTCGGCTTTCTGGTATCACGAAAGTTGAGCAAACGGCTGACGTTAAGCGGACGGCTTTCGGTTGAGACAATCGGCGGAGAGTTACGTGCGCCGGATTCATCACTTAGCCGCATCCGCACTGTGTTACCCGATGGCAAGGAAGAACTTGTGAACAGTCAGGAAGAGCGTATTCTCTCTCTGACAAGTCCTATGCTCTCGATCGCATTTTTAGCAGAAGTGAATGTGTTAAAATCACTCTATCTTATCGGCGGGGCACGTGCATTGATCTCAATGAGCGATGCCATATCGTACAAGCGGCGCATCTTGCAGCCCGACAATTATGTGTATGCCGAAAACCGTCAGCGCGAAATATCCGAAACCACCGACAACCTCGGCGCACTGAACAATCTCCGCATCGGCTTAGTAAGCGGACTCGGGTTTTCCGTTCCGCTCAATCCCAAGTTCACGCTCTTTGCCGAAGCAATGTACACCTACCCGCTTGGTGATATGCTTACACAAAGCAACGGTACTTGGTCGGTCAGTCATATCAATGTGAACAGCGGTGTAAAAATCCGCCTCTGATTTTTCCGCGACGTATTTCCGACCTTCTTCTATATTTGACCGAACGTCATTACCAAACAACCACACAGCGAGGTATCTATGAAAACAGCACTCGTCCTTATAGCACTCTTCCTCTTCTTTTGCCAATCGCTTCCGGCGCAACCCTTTGCTATCGGTGAAATAGCGGGAGAATGTATTGATGTTGTTACGAGCAGTCACTCCAAACTTTATGGCAGAACAAGAAACAATCTCTTAATGAGATCTGATGATGCTGGTAAGACATGGAATCAACTACAGTGGCAACCCGTAATCCGTGTCAATTATTATGAGGGTAAGACATACTCAGAATATCTGTCAGAAATCTTTTCTTGTGATTCAACACTGTACTGTATTGTACAGGGAGTTGATCCATATACAATTATAGGTAACAGTCCGTTTGTACAGTCAGCATTTGGCAGTGTACAAGGTGACAATGGGTACGCACACTTCTATACTGATTATCCAGGTGGGACAGCTTCGGGGATTTATCATAACAAGGAATCGTACTTCTGCTACGTATGGCATGTTAGTCCCGTATTGTTTTACTGCAATAAAGATACATGCTTCAGCAAAGAATCACCTTTGTTACATCAGATTGTCAATTTGGATAGTAGTTATGTTGGTATTGACAGGAACAACATCTATCGAAAATTAGAAAAATTTGATTTTACAACAAATGTCTCTGAACTTCCGGGTAACCTAAAGCCGATACAGATTGTAAGTAATGAGCGCAACCTGCTTTGCGTACTTTCTAAACGAAACGGGATACCCGTGTTTTTCTACTCAACAGATACGGCAGTTACGTGGATCGAGTTCATGGTTTCAAATCCGATTACCGTTAAAAGCATACACTTTTTCAACGGGGTTCTCATGCTTCTGCGTAATGATCTGCCATGTAGCATACTATCAATCGAGCAGCCGGTAGTTCCCCGATATACTCTCCAACTCTATCCCAACCCCATATCCAACACTCTTTATATTAACTTGCCCGATGTCGGTAGCGACCCAATATCATTTTCGATTAGCTCAATGAATGGTGAGCGAGTATATCAGCATGATAACACGATGAAAGCAGGCGAGTACATTTCTGTAGATACCCGCTCCTTCCCTCAAGGAATGTATGTTATTCATGTACAATACCCAGATAGGGTTGAAACTAGAACAGTACTGAAGATTGAATAGTTGAATATGTATCGTATGACGGAGCGTGGCTCTTTGAAGAATGACGTTGCTTGTATTCGATTTCACCCTTTCATACTAGCTATTCAGCCGTGTTTTCAAACATTGAAAACACGAGTCCACCCATGACAGAACCATACAACGTGCTGTTGAGCGGGTCTGATGTGATTGCACAAGTGCCTGATTCACAACCGACAAAACTGTAATACGCATACCCTGACACTGCACCAATGGCAACACCAATCAAAATCAAGCGATGTTTCTTCACAAGTGTTTTCACGGCTCTCCTTCTGAATAGTGATTGGCATTTCGTAAAGGAACACTACACCCTGATGTACAGCAGCATCCGATATTATAGATCGGCATGAGTGTGAATACTACACCGATAAAAACCATCATCCAATCTTGAACCGACATACCTTCAATAATTATCAGCAGACCCATTACTAATCGTAACGTCCTGACTGCATCCCATGTGCGTATATAGTTCATCATAGAGTTCATAATGATTATCCTATTTTCCCAATAGCACAACTGACATACGATACCGTCTTTTTCAAAACATTATTGTTACCTTTTTCAGGATAGCCCAACTTCGAGAGTGCCTCGACGACAAGAGAATATCCCGCAGTACCCTCAACGGTAACCGTCTCAATGTCTTTGTCAATGTGCACGGTTTCCACACCGTCTATTTTCAGTAACGATGATACAATTGTTTTCATACATCCGGCACATTTGATATTCTCTACTTCAATAACATGTTTCATGGCTTTGACCACCTTTAGTGAACACTATGTTTTGCAGCTTATATAATATGCAGGCAGAACACATGTTCATAGTTAGTTAATAGCAACATTACTAACGGATAGGGCTATTGCTCAAGCGTGTTATGGTATGATACAATCTAGATCACAACAATACTTTGGACTGGCAAACAAAATCGCTAGTAGGAACATTCGTTGTGGCTATGGCATTGAATCCGCCTTCAACTTCGGTAAAATTCCTGTACCCCCGTGATTGCAGAATACTTGCGGCAATCATACTGCGGTATCCGCCCGCACAGTGAAGGTAAAAATGTTCATTAGAATTAATGTCGTTAATCCAGTCGTTTATGTACGCCAACGGCTTGCTAAATGCATTATCTATATGCTTTGCTGCATATTCGGACTCTTTACGAATATCAAGAATGACACCGTCGTTACCATGCAATTGTGCAGCAAATTCATCCGCTGTAATCCGATTGACAGTATCGGTTTCCCTTCCGTCATTCTTCCATGATTCAAAACCGCCGCTCAAGTACCCGACGACATTATCAAACCCGACTCGGCTTAAACGGGTTACAGATTCTTCTTCTTTGCCTGCATCAGTCACTAACAGGATAGGTTGTGTTACATCAATTATCAATGCGCCCACCCACGGAGCGAAATCACCGCCTAATCCAATATTGATTGATTGCGGGATAAATCCTTTCGCAAACTCCTTGTCGTTTCGAGTATCAAGAATCAACGCACCGGTGCTTTCGGCAACTGTTTCAAACTCATCGCTCTTCAATGGCTTCAAACCATGTCCCAATACTTCATCAAAACTTTCATATCCTTTTTTGTTCATAGCCACATTCATTCCAAAATATCCCGGCGGTGCAACAAGCCCATCTGTAACTGCTTTAATAAACGCTTCTTTCGATGGTTGGTTAAGTGCGTAGTTCATCATCTTTTGGTTACCCAGCGTATCCACAGTTTCTTTCATCATATTCTTACCGCATGCCGACCCTGCCCCATGTGCAGGATAGACGGTAATATCATCAGCAAGAGGAAGAATCTTGTTGTAGATACTTTCGTAGAGCAACCCGGCTAAATCTTCCTGCGTCAAGTTTGTTGCTTTTTGTGCCAGATCAGGTCTGCCCACATCACCTAAAAACAGTGTATCGCCGCTGAACAATGCCGTTTCTTTGCCATTCGCATCAATCAACAAATAACATGTGCTTTCCATTGTATGTCCGGGAGTATGCATCGCCTTTATCTTGACAGAACCAATCTGAAACACTTGGTTATCCTCAGCTATAACTGCATCAAACTCCGGAGTTGCAGTAGGACCGTACACAATCGGTGCTTTCGTTTTCTTGTGCAAATCAAGGTGTCCGCTGACAAAGTCAGCGTGAAAGTGCGTCTCGAAAATGTATTTGAGTTGTACACTGTCCCGCTCCAAGCGTTCTACGTACGGTCGTGTTTCACGAAGCGGGTCAATAATCGCGGCTTCACCATCTGATGTTATGTAATACGCACCTTGTGCTAAACATCCGGTATAGAGTTGTTCTACGTTCATTATTGTGCTTGTTAGTGAATGATGTCGCAAAAATGCAACGATAGAGTTAGATGCACCGTTACATTAGTTACAAAGAGTATTCTATTTGAATACCGTCTCTTTCAGGATAATATACACGCCCATAACCAGTACAAACCAGCCAAATCCTCGCTTGAGTTTATTTCCATTGATAAATTTCGAGAGAAATGAACCAACCACTACACCAATGATGGATAATGCAAGTATCTTGATAAGAAATGTCCAATTGATTGTATCGTGTCGGGCTGTTAGAGCAAAACCAAACAGCGAGTTAAGGGAAATAATAAAAAGTGATGTTCCGATTGCTTGTTTCATTTCTAACCGGACAACATTTACCAAAACGGGAATGATAAGAAAACCACCGCCTGCTCCGACAAATCCTGTTACTATACCAACGGCAATACCCTGAATCAGTATCATAAGGTATGTATTCTGTCGTTGCGTATTCATCTCCATGCTCTGTGTTGCTCTTTTTTTAATCATGCTATACGAGGCAAGAATCATAAGAATCGCAAATAGCAAAAGCAACACAATACTTTTTGTGACGGTGAAGTCGCCGATATTCATAATAGTGAAGGGTATTGCAGGCAAGACATAAGACCGTGTCAAGAATACAGCAAAAAGAGAAGGAATGCCAAATACTAATGCAGTTCTTGTATGAACCAATCCTTTACGAAAGTATGACAATGACCCAACCGCACTGGTTGTTCCAACAACTAACAGCGAATAGACCGTTGCTACGACTGCATCCACTCCGAATAAATACACCATTGTAGGAACGGTAAGAATACTCCCCCCCCCGCCAATCAACCCCAGCGAAACACCAATTAATAATGATGCTATATATCCTGCTATCTCCATAGTTGCGTATTAATTTTCTTACAAAACTGCAGTTATGGCATCTCGTTCACTGCTACGTATGTTACAAACTACACGTTTGATAGTGGATATTCAGCAAATGGTATAAATAATTGGTCTTTTCAGTAAAGTATATATACGGCTCTATTCCGAGACAACTGATAAAATGTTAGAACGACGCCGTTGAACCATACGATTTTCTACATATACCTCGATTGGTCGGAAGAGTAATACAGCTCCAAAACGCAATACCATTCCCCACAACACAGATGCAGTTATGAAGTCAACCACCGGCTCTACCACGACTTCAGATAAGACAAACAAAATGAAGAGAAAAATCATATAGACCGTCCGTGCCTTGCGTGATGCCGTCAGTTCGCCAAGGTCAATCAAGGATTGCCGCAATTTTGAGTTTAGAGTGTTGAGCTGTTCCTGTTTCATCAACAGTTCTTCATTCTGTGATTCAATCACGCGTTTCTTCTCCTCCAACTCTACATTTCGCAAACGGTAAATTTCAGCATCGCGTTGTGCAAGTTCGCGCTCATTCTCAACCATGAGACGCTCTTTTTCCTTGGCGGCAAGCTCGCGTTCGATTTTCAATGTCAGAATCTGCTTCGTGTGGTATCCGGCACTTATATCATTGTGCTTTGCCAACGCACTTTTCATATACGTATATGCTTCCTCATACTTATTGAGTGCGGCTGCAATATCCGCAGCTTTTTCGTACTCAGTGTGTCCTATCGTATTCGAAGTATCAAAGTGACCTGTAATTTCATCATAGAGTGTTCGTACTTCTGAACCTGCATCTTCAGTATCTAAATGTAAGAGTGATTCAGCAAGGAGAAGTTGTGCATTCCATTGCAAATCATGTTGCTTGTTATCAATAGCGTTAGCCAACCCTTTACGGAATACGTGTACTGCATCATTATTCTTGCCTAAAAGTGCAAGAATAATCCCTTCTTGAAGATACAATCCGGTGACAGCATGCTCGCCCTGTACTTCACGGTACACTTCTTTAGATTTCTCTATATGCTCCAATGCTACATCATACCGTTGTTGATTCTGATAGATGGAACTGAGTGTTCGATAGTTTAGAGCAAGCAACTCCTTGAATCCCGAACGCTTAGCGGTGTCCATACCTTTCAGTGCATATTCCAAAGCATCATCATACTCGGCAAGTTCAACATTTAAAATTGCGATATTGCTAAAACAAGAGGTTATTCCCAGAATGTCATTGTTCGATTCATGTATTGCAAGCGCCTTCTTCAAATACTCAATACTTGACGTGTAGTCCTTATGATTGTAATAGAGTACGGCGATATTACCATAGTTCACGGCTTGCGAATACGTAAGTCCGAGTTCGAGTGAAAGCTGCAACGACATCCTGTGGTATTTCATGGACTCGGCATAGTCGCCACGTTGATTCTGCATAACTGCAAAGTCGCTGTATGCACGCATCAAACCGGATTTATCATCTAACGACTCATATAATGCAAAGCTCTTTCTAAAATGTTCTTCAGCTTCATCTGTTCTACCTAATCGCGATAGTGCCGCACCGGAAACATTATGCCCGAATGCCATTGCCTTTCTGTCATTACATGCTTCAGCTATTGCAAGTGATTCTTGAAAGTAACCAAGTGCTGCATTGTAGTTTCCGGCATTATGGTATGCTGCACCGACGTTATTAATCACCAACGATCTGATCTCGTCGTTACCGCTCTCATCCGCATAGCGTCTTGCTTCAGTGAATAATGTCAACGCTTTCTCAAAATTCGCACTATACAGTTGCACGGTAGCTTGGATATTCATAGCACGGGCAATCTGTCCGCTATTCTCAGTACGTTTGAATACATCAAGTGCAAAGTCAGCGTCAAGAGAGGCGGCGTCCAATGACCGGAGATCGGCAAGGATAGACGCTCGTAGCAAACGAGCACGCGCATTGTCCATATCTGATTCAAGATTATCAGTACTTGAAGCATCCACTTCTACTATGATAGTATTCAGTAATGAAAGTGCTTTTGAAGGGTCGTTCTTTCGGAGTTCTCCGATGTACTCCAATTGCTTGCCTTTGTCAGCTTGATTCCATGGTTCTGCGTCGTCAGTTTTCATTCTGTTGAATGTGTATGGTTCAGATTTTGGGTAAAATACTGACGAAACGGTAGCCGCACAGCATAGCGTGCTCTTCTTTCAATATGGTTGCATTATTCTTAAAGAACTATCACATGACATCGCTTCATCGTCGTAAAGGTGTATCTACAAACAGATAGTATGATTCGATTCTTCATCAGTTAATGTCAGGAATGACTCAAATGTTAGCAAAAAAAACAGCCACAAGACAACGCTTATGGCTGTTAGGAATTTCAGATGTAACTGCTCTTACTTGTTCACCGCTTTTTGCAGTTCGTCGCCAACTTTGCTCAAGAGCGAGCCGACACCGACGGCGACTTTTTTCGCGGCATCTTCCACTTTCTCTTTTACCTGGTCTTTTACCTGCTCGGCTTTACGCTCGAACGAGTTGTCATAGTCGGCATAAAGTGGAAACTGACGGCAGAAATCACGCACGTCGGCTTTCACTTTCTTATACACATCGTCGCTGCCGTGGTTTGTAACAACCGTATTGATGAATGCTGCAATCTGGCGCATGTCGGGTTCTTTCATTCCGCGAGTGGTCATTGCCGCTGTACCAAGCCGGATACCCGATGTAACAAGTGGCGGCTGTGTGTCGTAGGGTACAGCATTTTTGTTGCACGTAATACCGCTTGCGTCGAGTGCGATTTCGGTTTGCTTGCCAGTTAGATTTTTGTTCCGCATATCAACAAGCATCACGTGGTTGTCCGTGCCGCCGCTGACAATATCATAGCCCATGTCAATCAGTGCTTCTGCAAGTGCTTTTGCGTTGCGGATAACCTGCTTTGTGTATTCATCAAATTCATCGGTGAGACATTCGCCGAATGCTACGGCTTTGGCTGCAATCACGTGCATCAGCGGACCGCCCTGAATACCCGGCATCACCATCGAATCAAGCAGTTCGCCCATCTGTTTCACCCTGCCTGATTTAGGCGCAACCTGACCGAACGGGTTATCATAGTTTTTACCCATGACGATTAATCCGCCACGAGGTCCGCGCAAGGTTTTGTGAGTAGTTGAGGTGACGACATCGCAATACGGCACAGGCGATTGAAGCCGACCTTTCACAATCAGCCCGGCGGGATGCGCTATATCAGCCATCAGGAATGCGCCGACGCTATCGGCTACTTCACGAAACGCTTTGAAGTCAATCTCGCGGGAATACGCACTTGCACCAACGGTTATCATTTTCGGACGGTGTTCTTTGGCAAGCTCCGCCACGCGGTTGTAATCAATGCGCCCGGTCTCTTTATCCAATCCATAAGGAACGAACTTGTACATTCTGCCGGAGAAATTCACCGGCGAGCCGTGAGTCAAATGACCGCCATGCGAGAGGTCCATCCCTAGCACCGTATCACCCGGATTCAAGTATGTAAAATACACCGCCATGTTTGCACCCGACCCTGAGTGCGGCTGCACGTTTGCGTATTCAGCACCGAAGAGTTTTTTTAACCGTTCGATTGCGATGTTCTCTGCCACGTCAACCCACTCGCAACCGCCGTAATAGCGTTTGCCGGGATAGCCCTCGGCATACTTGTTCGTCAGTACGCTGCCCTGTGCTTCCATTACAGCAAGCGAGGTAAAGTTTTCGGAAGCGATAAGCTCAATCTTGTCCCGCTGACGGTCGTATTCGCCTTGAATAGCATTAAATAGTTCGGGGTCGTTGTTCTTGACGTGGTTATACATGTGGTGAAATTCGTTTGTTAATGGTATTGATTATCGGGATACAGTGAATTGCTGAGTTTTTGTGAGTGTTGCGCTGCGGTATGTAATGAAGTATGTTCCGTTTGCAAGAGTGTTTGTCGGAACGACGATGGACGCGCCGCCCATAACATTCGTCATCGGATAGTTGGCGATTTGCTCGCCCAAGAGCGAGTTCACGCTTATCGTCACATCAGGTGAGTACAGTTCCACCGGTACGTTAATCGTGAGAACATCAGCAACTGGATTGGGTGCAATAGTGAAAGTGCCGTCGGTGGTTGTCTCGACCGATGTCGGCAACCCAATGCAGACAGCTTCGCCCGTGTTATCATCGGCAGGGACAAAACATGTGATGTTTGATGTATCTCCGCTGCTGTTACGTCCGGCAATGATGCACGACCACAACGGACCTTCACCGAGTAATCCACCCGGCGATACACCGAGT
>JAEUSO010000012.1:15071-26556 GCA_016788605.1 Candidatus Kapaibacterium sp.
TCTTCTCCCGGAACGGTTGTGTCGTCTGAGCCTTCATGAGCGTCTCCTTTAACGCTAAAAAGTTTTTCCCTCCGTACGAGTCTCCTTGCTGGAAAGAACGCCAACAGCCCGTCATTCTGTGCAACTCCGCACGCGCACGTGATGGAGTCACCCAATAGGCCCGCAGAAACGTTCCGCGCATCAGCACTGAAAACACCACCCGGAATTGTTGGAAGCGGTATAGCGAAATCAAGATATTGTACAAATATCTTTACAAGAATGAATGACGTACTTGTGTCTTTGCCATTCGCATCTTTTCCAACGACGTTATAGAACCAGAGCGTATTTGTTCCTTTGCTAAAATCAAACTTGATGCTGAAAAATCCTTTTAAGTTATCAGGGATTTGGCTGCTGATTCCGGTCGTATCGCCCAAAGTGCCGATCAGTTGCACCTTGCCATTCAGTATTCCTTTACTTGTTGCGGTCTTAATTGCTTGGGTTGCACCTTCACGCGCCTTGTATGCCGTAAGCTGACCGAATGCTGCAACCGAAGCGGCAAACATGATATATAAACTGAGGAACATCGGTTTCATAAGGGTTTCCTTGAATGATTGTTGTATAACTGCGATTTGGTGAACGCATACAAACTACCAAAAAAGCACGGTGGAAAAAAGCGCGTTTTGCATTTTCACGTATCAATGTATCTTGCGCGTTCGCTGAACAGACAGAGAGCGAAAAACCTATTTTGAGAATTACATCCTACGCATATCCATGCCGTTATCACAACACACCGCACTAACTAAGTACGACTGGCGTTCAGTTGCAAAAACCATCGTTGCTTCGCGCCGCATAGACGAGATTGAAGAAACTGAACTTGTTCCCGCCGGAAAAGTCACCTATCAGTTCTCTGCCAAAGGTCATGAACTTGGTCAGGTATTACTTGCCCACCGCTTAACCCACGCGCATGATTGCGCCACCGTGTATTACCGCTCGCGCCCGTTCACGCTCCATGCGGGAATGACCTATCAGGAAGCGTTTAGCGGACCGCTTGCACGGGCTGGCAGCCGCAATGGCGGTCGTGATATTGGCGTAGTTCATAATCTCACGCCGCGCTTAACTGAAGGCAGAAACATTACTGTACTCCCCGCATCGGGCGATGTTGGCGCGCAATACACACCGGCAGCGGGTTGGGCGCAGGCAATCACGTATCGCAGCAATGTGATGAAGGAAGAATCATGGAATGGTGCGATTGCCGTTTGCCTGGCAGGCGATGCATCGGTTGCAACTAACGGATTTTGGTCGGCGCTGACAATGGCAACCACACTCTCGCTTCCGATTGTTTTTTATATCGAGGATAATCAATTCGGGATTTCCGTTCGCGGGCATTTCCAAACACCCGGCGGTAATATCGCCGAGAACCTCGCTTCAATGAAAAACCTTCTTATTCTCGATGGCGACGGTGCAAATCCCGCCGAGGCGGATTCACTGATTGCAAAGGCGGTGGACTATGCACGTACAGAAGGTAAACCCGTATTATTACATCTATCCGTTCCACGCATTTGCGGACATAGTGGCGCGGATTCGCAAGCGTATAAATCCAAAGAAGAACGTGCTGATGAGGAGAAACGCGACCCGATTCCGGCACTCAAGAAATTTCTGATAACAAAAAAGATTCTTAAAGAGAGTGAATGGAACGACCTTCTTGATGAAGTGGAGCAAGAAGTCCGCGCAGGAGTGCAAGCAGCACTTGCCGAACCGGAACCCGATACCGCAACAGTGAACAAGTATGCTTTCTATGATGGCTCGACGGTGCAAACTGTCGGTGGTGCGATTGCCGAAGGATTCCAAATGCCGGAAGGCACAAGCATAGCCGAGGATGGTGCACGTGTGAATCTTATCGAAGCGGTAAAGCGAACGTTAGACAGTGAACTCTTGGCAAACAACCGTGTGATGGTATTCGGTGAAGACGTTGGTATCAAAGGCGGTGTGCATGGCGCTACGATGGACTTGCAAATACGCCACGGTGATCAACGAGTGTTCGATACCTCTCTCTCGGAAGAAGGCATTATCGGGCGGGCTATTGGATTGGCGTATGCCGGTCTTGTCCCCGTTCCCGAAATTCAGTTCCGCAAGTACCTCGACCCCGCAATGGAGCACATCAATGATTGTGGTACAATCCGTTGGCGGACAAATAACCAATTTGCTGCGCCAATGATATTGCGTATTCCTGTGGGATATTCAAAGCGCACAGGCGACCCGTGGCACTCTGTCAGCGGCGAGGCGATATTCGCCCATACCATCGGTTGGAAGATTGCCTTTCCCTCGAATGCAAGAGATGCCGCCGGACTTTTGCGGACCGCATTGCGCGGAAATGACCCTGTGTTCTTTTTGGAACACCGCAACCTGCTCGATACTGCAAGCGGTCGCTCGCTGTATCCGGGTGATAATTACGTACTGCCATTCGGCAAAGCGGTTACAATTCAAGAAGGTACTCAGGCAACAATTGTTACGTGGGGCGACATGGTGTATCGCTCGAAGGAGGCGGCAGATGCCGCAGGTGCATCGGTCGAGATTATTGACCTGCGTACAATCACACCATGGGACAAAGAGTCCGTCTTTACTTCGGTGCGAAAAACCAACCGCTGTCTTGTTGTACATGAAGACGGTATCACAAACGGATTCGGTGCAGAAATCGCCGCAAGCATCCAGCAAGAATGTTTCCGCCACCTTGATGCACCCGTTGTGCGCCATGCAATGGACGACATCCCCGTTCCCTACAACAAGATTCTGATGAATGCTGTTGTGCCTAACTCGGATAGTATTCTTCGTGAGCTACAATCGCTCTTGCAATACTGATAGTCAAATCATATTTCCTCCAAAGCCCTGTACACATCGTGCGGGGCTTTTTATTTGGGAGATATAAATACAATAGTGCGTTGCGTTGGCATGATTCTTACAGTTTAAGAGTTGTTGTATTGTCTCTTATTCTAAAGGAATGGGAATCATGGCGTCATTGCCGCTTCTCGACCAACTTAAATCATTCGCCGCAAAGCTGACGACTATTCAAAAAGTAACGGCTGGCGTGGCGGTTGCCGCGGCTATCGGCGGAATCATCATGCTGATTACAAGCAGCACACAAACCCAAATGGGTGTGCTGTTCAGCGAGCTTGAACAGAAAGACGCAGCCACGATTGTTGATAAACTGAAAGAACAAAACATTCCCTACGAACTTTCCAACAACGGTTCGACAATAACAGTACCGGTTGATAAGATTCATGAAACGCGGTTGAGTTTGGCGAAGGATGGAATGCCAGTCAATAGCACTGTGGGTTATGAGATTTTCGATAAGACAAATCTTGGTATGAGCGACTTTGTTCAGAAACTGAACTATAAGCGTGCTATTGAAGGTGAGTTACAAAAGACAATCTCCACGTTCAACGAAGTGCAAAAAGTTCGCGTGATGATTGTCCTGCCCGAACGCTCTCTCTTTGAAAAAGATCAAAACAAACCGACAGCATCTGTGCACTTGCATCTGAAAAGCGGACGCAGTTTAAGCAAACTGAATATCGAAGGTATTCAAAACCTTGTGGCAAGCAGCGTTGAGGGCTTGGAGGGTAATTCGGTGACTGTGGTAGATCAGCGCGGACAAATCCTGAGTGAAATCAAAAAAGACAACTCCACACTTGCCGGACTTAGTTCAACTCAATACGAACAACAGCAAAAGGTTGATGAATACCTTATCTCGAAAGTGCAATCACTGCTTGATGGTGTTCTCGGTCCGGGCAATGCCGTTGTGCGTGTGAATGCCGATCTTGACTTTACACAATTAGAACGCACCAAAGAAAACTACGACCCCGACGGACAAGTCATTGAAGCGGAAGAAAAAATCACCGAGGCAAAGAAATCACAGGATTCACTCGACTACCCGTCGGTCAATAGCGAAAGCAACACCGGTAAAACGCGGGTGAATTACAAGAACTCGAAGACAATCGAGCGTATGGTTGGTGCGGTCGGAGCGATTAAACGTATATCAGCTTCCGTCTTAGTGAACGGCGTGAGCAAAGTGAACGAGAATGGCGGCGACCCTAAAATTGAATACACGCCGCGCTCGGACGAAGAGATGCAAAAACTCAATCAGATAGTGCGTAATGCTATTGGCTTTGATTCGCAGCGCAATGACCAAGTGAGCGTGGTGAACATGCCGTTCGATACAACAGCATTGGAAGAAGAAATCAAAAACAGGAAATGGGATTTACCCATGACTCCCGATGACATCATTCAAAAAGTCCTGCTTGGTGCGGCAATGGTGCTTGCCTTATGGATGATTCGGAAACTTTTTGCATCGCCGCAAGTCCGCCGCCGCATCGAGGAAATTATCGCACCGCCGAAACCCACATCGCGCTATGAAGAATCATTACGCACACAACAGCAGTTGAGCGGCATGGTAATTGGTCCGAACGGACAACTGATTCCCGCCGATCAGATGCCGCAACTACCGGAGAAATCATCCATGTCACGTGAAGAATTGATAGCAAAAGCTAAGTCACGCCTTGATTCGCAGCTACAAAAGGAAATCACCGAAGAGCAGTTACTTGTAGAAGAAATGCGGGTGCGTATCCAAGAATTTTTTAACACCAATGAGGGTGAAGCTGTCAAGTTAGTGAAGACACTTTTATCAAAAGGCAACGATTAATTCCCGTGAACAAACACTCCGGAGATAACGATGAAACGTGAAAAAGAAATAAAGTATGAATCACTTTCGAGCAAGCAAAAAGTTGCTTTGCTTCTAATGTCGTTAGATGTTGATGCATCGGCGCGTGTTTTCAAGGACATCTCTCAAGATGACGTAGAATACATCTCAATGGAGATTACCAATCTCCGCTCAATTTCTCCTGTCATCGTCAATAAAGTCATCGAAGAATTTTATACGATGATGGTCGGTCAGCAATCTATGCTCGAAGGAGGTATTGATTATGCACGTAACATCCTTGAAAAATCGTTTGGTACAGAAAAGGCGCGTGAGATTATAGAACGGATTAAAGTATTGACCACTGTTCGCGGTTTTGATATTCTGAAAAAAGCCGACCCGCAGCAGCTTGCAAGTTTCCTTAGCAAAGAGCACCCTCAAACGATCGCGCTATTGCTGTCGCACTTACCGACCGATCATTCAGCAGATGTACTGGGCGAATTTAGCGAAGACCTCCGCGCTGATGTGCTAATGAGGATTGCAGGCATCGGCAAGGTGTCTCCTGCGGTTGTGCAACAAATAGAACAGGTTGTCGATCAAATTGCTGAGCAGACAATCTCGCAGAATATGTCAATGGCAGGCGGCGCACAAATCGTAGCAAACATTTTGAACAAGAGCACTGTGGCAACCGCGAAATCGCTTATGGAACAGATTGAAGGCAAAGACCCGAATCTTGCAACCGACATCAAGCGGCTCATGTTCCTATTTGACGACATCATTATGGTGGACGACCGCGGTATTCAGCGAATCCTGCGCGACGTTGATAAGCGTGACCTGACGCTTGCAATGAAGGCATCGGACGAGAAAATCCGTGCGAAGATTTTCAAGAATATGTCCGAGCGCGCATCGCAAGTCATCAAGGAAGAGCTTGAATTCATGGGACCGATTAAACTCAAGGAAGTCGAAGCGGCGCAGATGCGGATTGTAGATGTTATAAAACGCCTTGAAGAACAGGACGAAATCAGTATTGGCGGTCGCGGCAAAGAAGACGTGTTTGTCTAACCGCTCTGTAAACTTTAGTATCCAACCACTCCCCCCGCGAAGCCCGCTTCACTACGAAGCGGGCTTTCTTTTTGCATAACAAAAAGCCCCGAACGATGAATACCGCCGGGGCTTCGAGATTGAAATGTGAATGAGATTATCTGTTCACAGTTATCATTCGTGTCGAGGTGGACGACCCAGCCCGTACATTCACCATAAAACGACCGTTGGGTAATGAAACTGCATCGAGCCGTGCTTCGTGCATACCTGCATCCTTACGCTCGCTCACCAATGTTTGCACCGCCCTTCCGGTTATATCGTAAAGGGTAACACTGACATTTGCAGGTGTCTTCACATTGTAGCGCACAGTGGTTGCATTGCTGAACGGTTCGGGGTAATTATCAAGCACTTCGATATTCTTTTCTTCGTCGCGCACGGTGGCAAGCGGGTTGAATATCGTGCTGTAGATACCGGATGCGTGGGTGGCAACAACAATCATCCCGTCCATCTTGCGGGCAAGTACCATCGAAACAACCACATTACCAATCATATTTGCACCTTCCTGCGCCCATACGGTGTTCATACCATCAGCGTTGCTTGTTGAATATAATCCTGTGCTCGTTCCTACATAGAGAACCGGCTTACCGCCTTGAACAGGCATCACAGCAAGCCAGCGACATGAGGGACCATTACCAGTGCCATCTGCATTTTGCTCAAGATTACCGCTGATTGGCGTCCATGACGTACCGCCGTTATTCGATTCGAAAATGCTCAAGACCGAGTAGTTGGAGAATACGACATAGATGTTATCGGCATTGTCGGGATTGACAGCAACACATGAAACGTATGCGTCCTTCGGGAAATTTGTACCGCTGATATTTTTAACCTCCGGTGTTGCAGTATTGGATCCGGTTGCCTTATAGACAAGTCCTGTTCCCGTACCGTAAAACAGGATGTGAGCCGGTGTTTTTGATGTTGCCAATGCGGTAATAGTTCCTTCCGCTTGCAGTGCATCAAGTTTTTCCCAGCCGGATGTCTTCGTTGCTTTCGTAATATCAAGCGACCTCCACACCTGATTGCCGGCTTGATAATATATGATTTTCGTATCAGCAGCATCAGCGGTATAAGGTGTGATAAACAACATTCCGGTTGCACCTTGCGGGGGTGCTACTTCCCCGCCGTCGCCCGCCTTCGTGAACCTGTTCACTTCACCATTTTGCGAACTTGACATGAACGTCACTGAATCAATAACTTCTGCAAAGCCGCCGTCGCCAGAACCGGCTATCTCCCATGGTTTTGAAATGTCATCATTGTCAGTTGCATATGAGCCGTTATCCTGCAAACCGCCGACAATTATTTTAGAAGGCGCGTTGCGGTCAATCGCTATAGCATAGAATTGACTGGTGATATACCCCGTGCTGATATTCTTCCACTTTGGCTCTGCAGCAAGGCAATCTTCGGTAATGCTTATGCCGCCGTCGTGCCCCGAAAGCAAGATATTTGGCGCACCGGGCTTAAACACATTGGCATGAAGGTCGGGATGGTGTTCCTCGTATTGACTGATGTCATTCTTTGTTGCATACCCTGCTACCCATGCGGTATTTGTTGATGAAGCAAACCCGTCTGTGCTGCGATACAAGTTCGTACCCCCGAGAAAAACAACGTCTGGATTATCTGGCTTCACCGAAACGAAAATGTCATACGAATTTTGCGAACTGTATTCGCCTACTTTGCCTCCGAATGCAGGGATATTCTGCGAACGGTCTTCCCAATCGCCGCCTGCTTCCGCTCCATTGCCGCTCTTGTAGGTGTACTTATGTAGCGAATGCCACTCGGCATCACCGCTACCTGTTTTCTGTTTGCCACTATTTGGTGTTTCACCGAAGAAATAGACGATGTTTTCATTCGATGGAGCAATACCGATTGTAATGCGCTTATTCACTGAAGGATATGACGACGGAATAATTTTCGTCCATTCAGTTCCGTTTGTTGAGCGGAAAATACCTTTGTTATCGCCGTCGAGTGTTGCATAGAGTACACCGGTTGATGTGATAGCCACATCGGTATGTTCCGCCTTAGGGCTTTCTAAGACAGACGACCATGTTGCACCTCCGTCGCTACTCCGCTGGATTGATGATGCAGCCGCCACATAAACCACATCTTGGTCTTTGTTGGAATTATCCGTTACGATACTCCATGTATGGGAAAAAGCATACTTTGTTTGTGGGTTGCCTTGTGCCGTTGCTGGAAGCACAGCCCAAGTTTTACCGCCGTCGCTTGACTTAAACACACCGTCACCGTCATAAGGTGTTTCACCGCCACCACGCGCACTTGATGAATGCTCACCCGATGTGTAGTACCAAATGTTTGTTTTACCTTCGCGTTTATCCTGAATAACCGATGTCACACTCGGATGCGCCGAGAGGACGGTTGTTCGTTTCCATGTGCCTCCGCCGTCTTCACTGAGCCACATGCCGTTTGTTTGCCCACCCGCTAAAATGCGCTGTGTGTTTGAGATATCATACGCAAGCGCACGTGTTCTACCACCTCTGTTAATCGGACCGCGAGCCATCCACTGCTGCCCTTGAAAGCGCGATACTTTCGATGTCCGTGCTAGTGCCTCTACTGTTGGAATCGTCTTGGCAAATTGCATTTCCTTGAACCTTATTCCGTCGGGAATACGGTTGGTCTTCGGGTCGCGTGTCATCATCCACTCGCGGTATTGATGTTGTCCCCGCTCTTCAAATCTGACGACGTTGCGCTCTTCCGTTATATGAGTGCCGGATTGTAGCAGATATGCACAGGCAACGACCGACATAGAAACAAAACCCAAAACGGCTTTCGTTTGGATATTCATTGAACCCCCAAAATATTAAAATGATAAAATTGTGTGTTGATAAGTACACGCCAACCCACTGTGGGCGCAGATTACATGCGGTGTTATTCCCCTAACCGCACTGCAATATAACGATAACCGCTATTCAGGATAGAATAGTATGTATTACAAATCAAAAAAACGTGACAGTTCAATCCCACCATGTCGTTTTCGCATTATTACTTCTTTGTGTAACTGTAGATTGTGTATGTGGATTCCGCGCCGACACTTGTGATAGACCCGCTGAAGGAATCGCCGACACTCAAGCCCGGCAATCGCTCCGATAGATTGGGGAACAGCTCTTCGGTTGTAGGTGCAAGAGTGAATGCAAACGAAAGCGTGATTGTTTTTCCTTGCGCGATGACACCCGAAAATCCCGCACCATACCCATAGACAGTATCAACACGCACGGATGCAACACAAGGAACTTTGGCACACACACCGTATGCATTCGGTTGAATATCTTGCACGGCAATCACAGTTGCACGAATGCGGCACTGTCCGGGCGACACACTTGTTATCGTGCCGCTATTTTCCTTACCCTCTTGTTTCGAGGAACTGCACGAGGTGGCAGTCATAGCAATAATGATAACACAGACAGCGGAATGAGCCGCGAGCAATAGATTTTTCATATATATCAAGAGTTACTGAAACAGGTTATTACAATGCAGCCAAATTATGTATAGCCGCGGAATCTCTACAGGGCTAATGACACATGCGAACCGCAACCG
The DNA here is from genome assembly GCA_016788605.1 of Candidatus Kapaibacterium sp. Lineage (GTDB taxonomy): Bacteria > Bacteroidota > Ignavibacteria > Kapaibacteriales > NICIL-2 > JAEUSO01. The sequence continues at coordinate 24,385 of JAEUSO010000012.1, forward strand.
GTATATCAATCATAAAAAAATCCCGCCTGAGTGAACTCCGACGGGACATTGACATTTATGATACGTTACAATCGTGAACACTTGCACTCTTAAGAGTTGCTCTCGTCCGCTTCTTGTACTTCTTCCGGTTCTTTACCTTTCGTTTCTGTAAAGACAAGTTTACCGGCTTTTTTATCAAACTTCACTTTGATTTTCATACCATCCTTCAACTCGCCTTTCAGTACTTCCTCTGCAAGTTCATCCTCGACGTGTCGCTGTATTGCACGGCGAAGAGGTCGCGCACCATACTTATCGTCGTAGCCCTTATCTGCAAGGAAGTCCTTGGCGGATTTCGTGAGTTCGATACTCAAGCCGTTTGCCTCTGTGCGCTTGATAAGTTTTTCAAGTTGCAAGTCAATGATTTTGTAAATGTCGTCTTTAGTCAGGTGGCGGAAAATCACATAGTCGTCAATACGGTTGAGGAATTCGGGATTGAAGAGTCGTTTCATAGAATCCTCAACAGTTGCCTTCATTGCCTCGTACTTATCGTCTTTGTCATTTGCGCTTGCAAATCCAATGCGTCCGCCTGCCTTCACATCACGCACACCAGCATTGGATGTCATAATAATAATGGTATTCTTAAAGTCAATGCGGCGACCAAGCCCGTCGGTAAGAATGCCATCATCGAATACTTGCAGCAGGATGTTGAACACATCGGGGTGAGCTTTTTCAATTTCATCAAGCAGGACGATGCTGTAGGGTTTGCGGCGTACTTTCTCGGTGAGCTGACCGCCTTCTTCATAGCCGACATAGCCCGGAGGTGCGCCAACCAAACGCGACACACTGAACTTCTCCATATACTCGCTCATATCAATACGGATGAGTGCGTCTTCGCTATCGAACATGTAGCGGGCAAGTGCTTTGGCAAGTTCGGTTTTACCAACGCCGGTCGGACCTAAGAACATAAACGAACCGATAGGACGGGAAGGATCCTTTAATCCTGCACGCGCACGGCGAATCGCTTTTGCAAGCTGTGCCACCGCCTCGTCCTGACCAATGACTTGCGACGTAAGCACTTCCGCCATCTTCAGGAGTTTGACAGTTTCACTTTCAGCAATCCGGTTCATCGGAATACCGGTCATACTTGCAACAACATCGGCTACTTTGTCTTCATCAACATCAAAGACCATCTCCGCCGACTTGGTTTCCCAATCTTCCTTCGCTTGTTCAAGCTCTTGTTGCAAACGTTTTTCCTGGTCACGCAAACGAGCTGCTTCCTCGAAATTCTGCGACTTCACCACATTGTTCTTCTGTCCGCGAATCTCCTCAATACTATTTTCAAGATCGAGGATTTCCTTAGGAACGCTGATATTCGAGAGGTGCACACGCGCACCTGCTTCATCCAAAACGTCAATCGCTTTGTCCGGTAAAAAGCGGTCGGTGATGTAGCGGTCGGCAAGTTTCACGCATTGCTCGACAGCAGTTTCTGTATAGCGGACGTTATGGTGTTCCTCGTAGCGTTCCTTGATGTTCTTCAGTATCTGAATGGTCTCATCCACCGACGGCGGATCAACCATAATTTTTTGGAAACGCCTGTCAAGTGCACCGTCTTTTTCAATATACTGGCGGTATTCATCGAGAGTAGTTGCACCAATGCACTGGATGTCGCCGCGTGCAAGGGCGGGCTTGAACATGTTGCTTGCATCAAGCGAGCCAGACGCACCGCCGGCACCGACAATAGTGTGCAACTCGTCAATAAACAGAATCACATCTTTCGCTTTTTCAAGTTCATTCATAACCGCCTTCATGCGCTCTTCGAACTGACCGCGATACTTCGTTCCGGCAACAAGAGCGGCGAGATCAAGCGTTACGATGCGTTTGTCGAAGAGCACACGCGACACTTTTTTATCAATTATGCGAATGGCAAGCCCTTCTACAACAGCCGTCTTCCCGACACCCGGTTCACCAATAAGAACGGGATTGTTTTTCTTTCTGCGCGAGAGAACTTGTGCAACACGTTCGATTTCTTTCTCGCGCCCGATAACGGGGTCGAGTTTTCCCTCAACAGCAAGTTTGGTAAGATCACGTCCGAAGTTATCAAGAACAGGTGTTTTCACACGCTCGGTCTGCTCACGTTTCGTACCGCGCGAACCTGTGGTGCCGGATGCAGGACGCTCTGCTTTAGGCGGCGAC
>JAEUSO010000130.1 GCA_016788605.1 Candidatus Kapaibacterium sp.
CGTCCGACTCATCTTTTGTCCTACCTATGGTACTGGGCATACCATCGACAGGAAGAAAATGCCGCCACACACCGTTTGCATTTAGATAACTAACACCGCCGCTACTAAATCCTATATTATGTCTCGGCGGAGTGTTGTAAGCAAACCACACTCCGCCCTTTCTATCTGGTACTATCTGCTTCACATATTGAATGTGTTTATCTCCGATGGGGGTTTGAAGTGTTGTAACAGACCATTGACCATCTTTGTAATACATCAAGCTGCTATCTGCTGTTGATCGTGTCATTAACAAAGTTCCATCGTGTTTTACAGATACCATAATAAAAGATGTCATAGCATTGCTTTGCTCATAATATACACGAGTGAAGCTACCATTCTGAAAATGATAGACCTCGTTTATGATATGGGAGATGAGAATGATTGTCCCGCCATTTTCAGTAATCGTATCTAACGGTACTGTAGAACGAAGTGACATATATATCCCGTTATTATAATCGCTCACTACTGAGGTTACCTCTCTGTAAGGGCTTAACGTATCTGTAATCGTATGTTCATTCCACCCGTCGCTATCATAGAAATAGAGAGATGATTTTGCACCAAACATCAATTTGCCTTGATTGTCGTACCTCAATATTCCGGGTGATATATCTCCTCCATACTTAATTTCCTTTTGTCCAGAGCCACTTTTAATTTTTACAGGGAGGGTATCCCATCTGTTATTCGAATATCGGTTAATATGTAACGTATAGACCTGTTTTCCTTGAAGGATTTTTGATCCAAACATGAGTGAGGCTACTTCATTCCCGTGTGAACTCATGCTCAAAGTTTGATACCCCGTTATTTTTGAGCTGTCAATGGTAATACTTTGCGAGCATAATGAAGATGTCATTATACCATATAGTATTAGAGACAAATAGCCGGATATTTTTTTATGTAGTATCATCTTAGCACCCGTCCTGACATGGTATGTCATTATTCGTACGCCAATCCTTGAATTGACCTTGCATAGTGCATGCGCCTTCGCGGTTTTTAAGTACATTTAAGATTCGTATTGTGTATTCCCCTGTTTCGGGCGAAGTTCCCCTGCATACGGAGTATGTCTTCTTGCAACACGCTGTGCCACAACTTTGCCATTTCCAAACATCAACCCAATCCTCTCCATTTAAAGTATAGCGGGGACAATTACCTTCATAACCAATATCTTTTTGCTCGCTTGCTGGGTCTATTTTATAGCTGCACTTAACCCATACACCACAGTTTGCTTGATAAAATTTAACCAAGTTTGTTTGAGAAGGGCAATCGGGAATTGTTGCATTTAGATCATTTACTGCCCATTCTATCAGATGCATATCAAGCAATTCACGTATTGCAGAAAAGTTGTGATGATAAATTGAGAAATCCTCCATAAACTTTCCATTGTCCCTTGGAACAACGGTAGCATTATCATAGATAAATTCTGTTACCCCATTGCATACACGTGTCCATACTGTAACAGTGATACTGACACCTAGACCATCTGTTACAACATGAGTAAAAGTACGAGATGTCCACTGTGTACACCCAGTCCCGGTAGTTGGTGCACAAGGTGGTAAAGTAGGTTGTGCATAAAGAATAACGCTGCTAACTAACAGCATGAAGACACATAAGATTGTTTTCATAGTAATTTTATTTGTATTGTGATGAATTTTTGATTGTGCTGAATCCTATGGAAAGTATCTCGAAACAAGCGGGAAGATTTCATCACAATACATTTGGCGGCGGACGCTCGACTTCGATAATGGTAAGAGTTAACTCTAAACAGACGACAGACGACAGACGACAGACGACAGACGACAGACGACAGACGACAGCGGTGCTATTCCGCTCCGGCTCTTTGTGTCCTTGTGTCTGGCGCACTCTCATATTTTTCAGAGACATTCTGTGGTGATGTATCGCACTCTATTATGTGGTATGCGATACCCGATGCAAAAGTAGGCGGTTTCAGCAAGAACATCACTACGGGTTTTCCCGCAATAGGCATAACCCCGTACTAAACCCGTAGTGGTGCAACAAACCGAGATTATTCGTCAAGATGTCTCCGCAAAGCACTTGGAAGTGACACGTCGCTTGCAATGCCCGCTTTTTTTCGGATGCTCGACCTGTGCCATTCCACCGTTCGCACGCTGATTCGCAAAAGATTCGCAATCTGTTTATTCCCCTTCTGCTGCATTACGTGGATGCAGATGATTAGTTCGGTGGATGTAAGGTCGGGGAACGTGCGGTGAAGTGCCTTCACCTTTGCATCGCGGCTTTCAAGCACCTGCCGCTCGTAGTCGGTCAGCTCGTCTGTGCCGCGCACTTGCGAGCGTAACGTATTGGCTACTTCCTTTATGTGTTTCTCGTAGTGGCGCACGGAATCGTATTTCATTGCATCTAATTCGTCGGCGGAATCCAACATCACATCCCGCTTCCGCAGAATGTGTTCGGTTACGGTGTTCAACTCCTCGGTACGTTCGGACACTAATGCTGTCATTCCAGCAAGTTCTTCTTTGCATTCCGCAAGTTCTGCGCGAACCCGCTGTAGCTCCTTGTGCAGTTCATTGTATGTCTGTTTCATGGCATTCTGCCAATGATTGGAAATGTTAAAGCAAAAATACTGTGGTTAAAATACCGTATTCAAGGACATTGAAATGTAATTTGAGAAGCGACGATTTTTACTCAATTCAACACTGAAGAATCGGTTTCACAGTTTCGGAATTTGTGAAAAAAATCTATAATTGAAGTTTTTCCAATGAAAAATATGACACACACAATAGGCAGTATTTCAATAGGTTAATGTACAAAAACCTTGTACTTTGGAAAAATGTGACTTTTGTGGAAAAGTTTTCTACCGGTCGTTGACGTTGTAACCAAAACATCACTCTTCCCGCCGTGCAATGACAACACATTCGGGGGCAGCCGCGCCGCCAAGGGGTTGATAGCGGGCGCATGTAAAATCCTTCTTGGAGAGCATGGACGCAAACGCAATGACTGCATCCGCTTCCTCGCTTGCACCTTCGTGTCCGCGATACACAACAACCGTGATACAGCCGCCATGTTCAAGCATACTGACCGCTTGGAGCAACATTGCTTCCGTAGTATGTGCTGTGGTTGTGATACTCTTCTCTGCGTGGGGCAGGTAGCCGCAGTTCATCATCAGAATCCGGAAGGAGTGAATGCCGCGCGCCGCAAGGTGGTTTTGTATATCGTCGTGTGAGCCGTGAATCAACGTAAGGCGGGCATAGTTGGGGCGACTGCTGCACAGACGCTGCGTACGCTCAATCGCTTGTTGCTGAATATCGAAACCGATGACGCAACCCTTGCCGCCGATGTTGGAGAGAAGGAACATTGTATCATGTCCGTTGCCGCAGGTGGCATCCACGCATACTGCATCGGGCGTGATGTGGCGATGAACACACATCTGTGCAAACTCAAGCGGGCTGTATGGTTGAACTGAATTCATTCTACAGGACGTGGCGGTACTGTTTTCTGCCAATAGCGGGCGACGTTGTGTTCGCGGGGCAGCGCTGCACCGTCGAGGATATGGTTAATCAGCATGGTGGCAAACGCGGGTGCAAGCAACGCACCTTTTGCGCCAAGCCCGTTGCAGATAAAAAGTGCGGGATGGTCGGGATGCGCGCCAAGCACTGCGCCGAAATCCATGAGCACCGTGCGGATGCCCGCCCTTGCCGAATGCAGTTCGATGTCGGCGCGGAGCATTGAGCGAAGCGTGTGCAGCAGCGTATCAACAGAGCCGCCGTCCACGGCATCGTCCTTCCAATGCCAGTCGTAGTCCGCACCAAAGAGGAACTCGTCGGAATCGCCGAGACGCACAAGGTACTTGCCGCCGCAGATTGTCAGCGCGCCAAGCGGCACACCGGAAATACGCACACGCAGCACGTGTCCCTTTGCATTCAAATACGGCAGCCACGACCAGTAGGGATTGACCTGTGCGCGGTATCCTTCGCACCACACAACACGGCGATACCGCCTGCCGCACCAGTTCCATGTTTCACCGTCGAAGCTGAGTTCATCGGGCGGCACCGCAACAGGAATCAACACGCCGTCGCGGGTGAACTGTTCGCGGAATGTTTGCACAACGAGTGCCGTATCCACACGCGCACCGCCAAGAATAGTATAGCCCTCCCATTCGCCAGTGATGAACGGTGCAATCTCGGCGTGACGGCTGGGTGCAAGCGACGCAACGGTATTCTGTTCCATCAACTGCTCTTTGCGACCCTGCCATAGGTCGCGCTCTTCATCGCCAATCAGGATGCGCTCAATCGGGTGATGCACGATTGCCCCCGTAATAGTGGAATACGCGGCAAATGCTTCGGGCGAATGTCGCACAAATTTACCGTGGGGCGAATGCCGCTTGCCTACCACAGGGTTGAGCAACCCGACGGCAACAGTCGAGGCGGAGGCAACGAGCGGGTCGGCGCAATGCACCGAGCATCCGCGCTTGAGAAGCCCGTCGGTTACAAACGAACCGGCAAGTCCCTGACCGATAACGAGAAAATCTGTCATATCCGCAAGATAGGAAATGCTTCACGTGTGAATGACGAAAACGAGGGAGGACTATGGACTGGCATCGTAAAGGTTATGCGTGGTCGGGAATGAGTGTAAGACAAAAGTCGAATGATGGCACTTTGGCTAAAGTGTATAATGGTCGGGGGCTTGGCATAGGTTTTAGTGGTTATCGTCAGACCAAATTAGTACATTGGCAATATTTGTAATTTGCAAGTTATAGTCAGTGTTGATTCGTTCAAGTCGTTTTGCAAAAGTCACTAATTCCTGTATGGTTTTTTCAATTGCTATTCCTAATTCAGCTTTGTCAACCTGAAATAATAATACAGGTGGTGGTGGTTGAAAAATTTCATCAAACTCATTTGTTCTAAGGTCAAACGTAATTGAATTTCCTTTTATTACGATTTGAGGTACCGGGTGTCCTTCATAATACGATTTCTTACCATTAGAAATATTTTCCCAGAAATTAATGTCCGCAAGTAGACCGCAACATTGCGGATAAAGACGGTCTTGGTTGTCAACTCGTAGAACGTATCCGCCAAAAAATGAGCAAGATTGCTCCTTTAAATCTTGTGTGTGGTCAATAGTAAGTTTCTTTAGATTATCGTCTGAAATGTCGGTTAAACGATAAAATGAAGAACCTTTTAAATATGGAATCAGCTTGTCCTTAAAGCCTGCTTTCTTATAGCACTCACTATGAAAGTCATCCCAAATTTCTGAATTGTCCCAATAAAAGTGATTGTCAGGGATTTGTACTCCTTGATTATTGTAACCTACTTCAAGAACTGGAATTAATTCAATTGCCATTGTCGATGTATAGGGTGTCAAATAAACTTATAGCAAATGTTTCCGTGCTATGTGTTCGCACGGGTTTAGGAGTAAAAAACTGTCAACCAGCACTGAACTTGAATAGAAGCACAAAGCTCCAAGTTTGCACGTCACCCCGCCTGACGCAAAACCCGTGTTACAAGCTGCCCTTCTTGTCATTCTATTGTTTTTACTACATTGTCTAAGTTGTCCACCACTAACTTAAAGACAATTTTATTGTTAGGAAAGAAAGTCTGTAAGTCAGTTCTAAGGTCTATAAATAGCTGCAAAGCTTGATTGTCATTTGCGATTCCATCAACAACAGAAAGTGAAAGTTCATATTTGTCATTTACTTTCTTTGCAAAAACATATTTTGTAACTGCTTCGTCAAAAAAGGTTGTTGTAGTCAAGCAGTCAGCAATTTTATTTACTTCGGTTTCTGAAATATTATTTTTGTCAAAAGCAATTTCGTGTTTCATTATACCATATGTCTTTGTTGAAATGGAAGAATTTTCAATGCTGTCCGACAAAAGCGCAAACCCCAAAATTGGAATAACAGTAATTGCTAGTCCAATGATTCCAACTGCAATTGTTCTCCACCAACTATGTAATTGTCCACCTAAATTTATATGTGTCGAAATATTTTGTCCTTGAAAATGTTGAACAAGATAATAGGCAATTGCAGTATAAATTAATGGAATAATTTGATTTGAAATTTTAACATTGTCTGGAATAAGAAAGACACCACCAAAGACGACAATTGTAGCAATAATTGCATAAATCCAAGTCTTTCTTGCTTTGTTGGAGTCATTAAATGCTTTAAAATTTTCAGCAATTAAATAACCAGCGGCTAATGGTCCGCCAAGAAAAGTCCCGACCCAAATAGCTCTGTCTTTGTAAATTTTATTTGTTGGTGTTTGTATGTCTAATGTTTCTTCCATTGTTGTCTTTTTTTAGGGTTGCTTGTAATGGAGAGGGCGGTAGGCGAAGTCCGAAGGATTTTTGCTTGCCGGCGTGTTGTGCGAAACGCGCATAACTCGTTAGTGCAACTTAGCATTTTGCTTGAATACAGCAAACGGTATTTGTCGGAAGCTTAACGCAAGAACGCTTGGATGGAAGCTGACGGCGCTTTCCGGCACGGGGAGGGTTGGGGCGGAGGGAAAGGCGCGGTGCCGTCGGCGAAGCCATGCTGCGGTAAGCGGGAATATTAACACGTGTTGCTGCAACCCGCCGCGCTTCCGGTTCGTAGAGCGCAAATTCTGAAACCGTAACGGGGTTTCTCGCCATATTGCATGGCTAACGCGCAAACACATTACTTAACTCACTCTTCAATCTATGATTCATGTTTGGAATCGTGTGGCGGTGTGCATCATGGTCGGCGTGATGCTGGCTTCCGCCGCAACCGCCCAAGTGCAGCAGCACACATCCGGTAAATACAAATACACTACCGTCAAAAACGACCCATTAGGCGTGCGGATATACACCCTGCCGAACGGGCTGACGGTATATACGTCGGTGAATAAGGTCGAGCCGCGCATTCAAACGCTTATCAGCGTGCGGGCGGGCAGCAAGAACGACCCCGCCGATGCCACAGGTCTTGCCCACTACTTAGAGCACATGGTGTTCAAGGGAACGGATAAATACGGCACGCTTGACTTTGCAAAAGAGAAGCCGCTGATTGACCAAGTGGAGCAACTCTACGAGACCTATCGCGGCACACGGGATTCGGCGCAGCGCGCACGTATCTACCGCAGCATTGACTCGGTGTCGGGCTTGGCAGCGAAATACAGTATTGCCAGTGAATATGATAAAATGGTTAGCGCGTTGGGCGCAAAAGGAACGAACGCCCACACCGCAAGCGAAGAGACGGTATATGAAAACGACATCCCCGCCAATCAACTCCGCAACTGGCTTCAGTTGGAAGCCGAGCGGTTCCGCAATCCGGTTCTGCGGCTCTTCCATACCGAACTTGAAGCGGTCTATGAGGAAAAGAACCGCACATTGGATAACGACAGCAGGCAGAGCTATGAAAAACTCATGGCGGGCTTGTTCAAGAAACACACCTACGGAACGCAAACCACCATCGGCACTATCGAGCATCTGAAGAATCCCTCGATGAAGAAAATCCGCGAGTACTACAACACGTACTACGTGCCGAACAATATGGCGATTATCCTCTGCGGTGATTTCAATCCCGACGAAGCGATTGCCATGATTGACGAAACATTCGGCAAGTACGCGCCTAAGCCCGTTCCCGTCTTCACTCCGGCGGTGGAAGACCCCATCACATCGCCGACAGTTATTGAGGTGTTCGGACCATCGGCGGAGCAAGTGCGGTTTGCGTACCGCTTCCCGGGCGTTGCCTCGCCGGATGTAAAGCTGCTGACGATGTGCGATATGATTCTCTCGAACTCGCAGACGGGACTCATTGATTTGAACATCAAGCAAAAGCAAAAAGCGTTGAACGCCGGATGCTCGCCCACAATACTGAAGGACTACTCGTACCACACGTTTAGCGGCTCACCGCGCAAGGGACAGAAGCTGGAAGACGTTGTGAATTTGCTCTTGGAGCAAATCGAGGAACTCAAGAAAGGCAACTTCGACGAAACCATGATGAAGGCAATCGTGACCAACATGCGGATTCAACAAACCAAACAGTTGGAAAGCAACGAGAGCCGCGCCAATGCACTCAGTTCGTGCTTTATCGAAGGGCGCAACTGGAACGACGACGTGACGTTCTTTGATGAACTTGCCAAGATTACCAAGCAACAAGTGGTGGATTTTGCCAAGAAGAACTACAACACCAATTACGTGGTGGTGTATAAGCGCACGGGAGAAAACAAGAACATCCAAAAAGTGCCGAAGCCGCCGATTACGCCCGTGACCATCAACAAAGATCAGTCGCCGTTTGTGAAGGCAATGCTTGAGCAACTTGCAAAGACCGATAAAATCAATCCGAAGTTCAGCGACTTCCGCAACGACATCGCACGCGCAAGCACCAACGGTATTCAAATCTTTGCCGTCCGCAATACCGAGAACGACCTCTTTACGCTGCAATACGTGTGGGATATGGGAACGCGCCACGACAAGAAGTCCGCCCTTGCCGCGCAATACATGGATTTGGTAGGAACAGCCGCAATGAACGCCGACCAACTGAAACAGAAATTCTATGAAATCGGCTGTTCGATGGATGCCCGCGTTGGTAACGACCAAATCACGATTGAGATTTCCGGCATTAACAGTGCAATGAACGAGGCACTCAAACTCACCGACGATGTACTGCTCCGCGCAAAACCCGACGACCAATCATTGAAACTGATGGTGGAGGGGATGCTGAAGCAACGCGCCGACGCACGGAAAAACAAAGGCGTGGTACTAAACCAAGCGTTAGCGAACTACGTGCAGTATGGCAAGCGTAATCCCTTCACCGACATCATGAGCGAGCAGGAACTCCGCGCTATCACCGCAGCCGACC
>JAEUSO010000131.1 GCA_016788605.1 Candidatus Kapaibacterium sp.
CTCAAACACTACGTAAAACTCAACGCGAAATGAACCGCCGTCGGCATAGTCGGCAGATTCATGGCGCACTAAATGAGCATCGAGAATCATGATACCAAGTTCTTCCGTGCATTCACGTTCCACTGCTTCAAACGCCGTCTCTCCTTCTTCAACTTTCCCGCCCGGAAATTCCCACATCAATCCGTAACGGTCGTCTTTTTTACGTCGGCAGAGCAAGACCTCGAAGCCACTATCGAAACGCCGTGCCATGACAGCAACAACAACGTGTTTTCGCGTTGGCTGTGCGGGTGATTGGGATTGTTCCATCAGTCCGGTTCCACCTTGATTGATGTTGATTGCTTCTTGTATCCGTTCGTTGCGCGAAGTGTCAGCACATTTTTCTGCGGCGAGAGTTGGAATACCTGCAAATGCACATTGTACTGTTTGTCGTAGGTGTAATCACCATACATTTCCTGCACCCGACCTACTGGAACACCGCTTGTGATTTCCAACCGTGCGCGGGCGGCGTTGTCGTTCGCCACTCCGTAACTGCGGGTTTTAATTCTGATTGTGCCATTCGGCAATGTTGTCGTATTCAGAATTTCCGGTTGCGGGAAGTTGATGATTTGCACCGGGATTGCTTGACCGATTTTGCGTCCCGAAAGCAACCGCTCGAAGTACAGAGTGCGGGATGTGTCGGCGAGTTGCGGCGTGAAGGTGAATGCCTCGCCTTGCACTGACGAAGCACGGATATTATTCGATTCATCGCGTAGCTGTGCGATTGCGGGTGTTCCACTCATCAGCGGAAGATTCGGCTGTATGTCATACTGAATACCGGGGTACATCTGCGATGGCACTGACGCTGCTGCGAGCGGTTGCGACACAACCTTAAATGTCACAGACGATTCCTGATTGTCAGTTGCCCGCCGTGCTGTTACCTGAAACGTGAGGATTCCCGATTGCGGTGCAACGCCGCGTAACACGATTTCATTTCCTTCGATGGAGCTGCTTGCCGAGCCGCCCGTTACCACGGGTGCACTTGCAAGGTCGCGCTGAACATCCGCACCATACACGACAATCCTGTTTTCCCATTCTTGATACCCGATTGATTTTACAACATCGTACCGCGGTTGCAGTACAAACCGTCCCGACGGTACGGACGTTTGTGTCCGGGCGGATTCTAATTGCGCCATTAGCTCACGAATCTGTCTTTGTGCAGCGGTATCAGTCGCCTGCAATACTTGCGGATTTAACGCAAGCGCAACAGCAGGTGAAGTGCCACCATCAACAAATAACAATGCCGCACCGAACTCCGCTTCTGCACGAAGGCGGTATCCCTCGCCGACCAATTCTGTCATTGTGCTAATATCCTCTGCTGTCAAGTCGGCGGGTATAACCGGCTCGGCGGTTGCCACAACTTTGATTTTATACACCTTGTTCGATTGCTCCGCACCATTCGGCGACCACGCAAATCGCAATGCACCTTCATCGGGGTTGCCCTTCAACGTAAAACGCGAGACAGATGTTTGTGTTCCTGACTTTAATGTGTAGGTCTGACGAAGCGATACATCTTCAACGATAAATTCATAGCGCACATTCTTTACATTTCCGCTATGATAGAGGGCGTTCACCGTATCTGCGGTCAGTATTCGCACACCGCTTCCATCACGCACAACTCGAACAAGCAATGCCGCTCGTTCGCTTTGCACTACAAACGACGATGCAAGCAATCGCTGCACTAATGATGATGCTTTTTTCTGTTCATGGTTTTTATCAGGAATCAGAAATATGAGCGATGCTAAGTAGAGGATAAAGTATATCTCGATTGAACGGCGGCGACGGAGTTTCTTCATACACCTCCCCTATCGCGGATACCATGGTATCGCAAAACTCCGCCCGTATTCATGCAGTGAATAATCACGTTATGCCCCGGTGCGTTGAACCAAAAGACGCTCCACTTCGCGGCGGACGGCAAGGTCAATTTGTTCGCGCTGTAACTGCTTGGCGGCAGTGCTGAGCGAGTCCACACTTTGTTGGAAGTTTTTGAGCGATTCGTTGGTTTCGCTCATACGCGAGATAAGCTCGGGATTGGGTGCTACGGCATGTGCCGCTGTTTCTGTTGCAGTACGGATAGAGCGCGCCAGCTCGGCGTTTTCAAAGGCAATATCGCGGAGTGTACGGACAGCATCATCTATCTGCACTGCAACTTTTGCATAGTCGCGTCCAATCTCACCGATTTCGCGCAGCACGTCTTGAGTGTCGTCTTGTTCGGCATCCGAAAATTCATCTTCATCCGTTTCATCCGTCGGCGAGAAAAACATGACAACAAACATCATCACCAAAAGAAATGCCTCGAACCCGATGCTGGCAAGAACAGCGGTATCGCTCACGGAATCGGTAAAACGGCGGACTCCGATAACAACGAGTAAAATTGCCGCACCGAAATACACAAATGAATTGATTGTTGAGTAATAAAACCGGTTAACAATCTCTTGCATCCATAATGATGTGCCGGATAAAATGCCTAACGGATGAAGGACAACAACCTCGTGGTGCGAATAGCGAAAGACCTCTTTCTCGGTACAGCACACGCGCCAAAGAATCGAAAGAGTGGCAAGCCCGCCAAGCTGTTTGTCGAAGCGTAACTCACGAAACATTTCCCGCACCAATGCGCGACCTTCACGTGTGGCAAGCGAGCGTATTTCTTTCATATCACGTTGCTAATTAATGAGTACTTATGTGCGGACGCGGATAACATTCGCCACACCAATAATAAAGAACAGTACATTCGCCGACCATCCGATGACAACCGGTTCGATACTAAGTTCAAAGCCCAACGATTGCGACACTTTCGAGAACACGAGATAGAAGAACGACACCACCATCGCCGTAGCTATCTCGACGGCAAGACCGCCCTTCTTGCGTACAGAAGCGAACGGCACGCCGAACAGAACCACGATAAAATTTGCAAACGGAAACGCGAACTCACCGAAGTATTCAATGCGTTTCATGCGAACATCCTTGCCACCGCGTTCGAGTAAATCAACGTAGTCCTTGCGTTCTGCAAAGTTCATTTCATCCACCGACCGTTGCAATGCAGTGATATTGGAGTGCGTGACGTTCAATTTCACCGGCATCGTCTCTACATTGCGGACGCTGATTGTATCTCCCGATATAACCCGCTCATAACACGAATGCAGCAACCACGAACCTGATACAGAATCCCACGTCATGCTTCGCGCATCTAACCGCTTTACAACGCGGGGAACAAGCTCGGCGGAGTATTCCTCTACCGTTGCGTCGTTCCCTGTTCTTGTTGTTGCATCATAAAATCCAAAAATGACATTTCGCAACGCGGAATCACGGAAATAGAGATTATAGACCTGTGTCTCGGTTCCGCCTGACGAACGGTTGAAGTACTTCCGTTCCATCTCGAATTTTTTCGTGAGCATTCGCGGAACAATCCATCCATTGAAATACAACTGTCCGAACGAGAGGGCAATACTCAACACCGTAAGCGGAAACATCATGCGGTATAAACTCAACCCACCTGATTTCATCGCCGTCGTTTCGTTCTGATTCGTGAGCCGACCAATCGAAAACAAACTTGCCATCAGCAGGGCGACCGGAGAAAGCAGTTTGATGATTTCCGGCAACAGGTACAGGTAGTAAGTTACGATTGCTATTGCTGTGGCTTTTTGATCAAGAAATTTCTCAAGGTTTTCCAAGAGGTTAACCACGATAAAGATGACGCACAGGGCAATGACCGCAAAGACATACGTACTGAGAAATGCTTTGAGTATGTAGCGGTCGAGTTTATTCATGGCGGCGTTGTGTTCGGGTTTACTCCGATTACTTCACAAAAATCTGCGTGATAAAGATTGCGCCCTTTTTTGTGAGTGCAACACCGATTCCCGAATTGGTATAATCACCTTCCATATTCACGCGGTGGTCGTTGCTGTTCACCCATTGCTCTACAAGTGTTTCGAGCGTGACGAAGTTTCCTCCGGCAACATTTTCGGCGATTGAGTTGAAATCAATCGTTGCAACAAGTTGATTTTTACGCTTCTCGAATCCGTCGTGACCAAGCTTTGTTTTCTTCGATGCCATGTTTTGGCTGTGCTTGCGGCAAACAGCGGCGATTGACTCGTACCACTCTAAAGCTTTCAGTCCACGATTTGTACGGTACTTATTCACTAAGCGAAACACTTCTTGTTCGATACTGCGGGCATCGCCGAGCGATGAGACACCTTCGGATACTGATGTAGATGCGCCGGAGGTTTTCCCGCCTACTGTCGAGCGGATTTGTGCTACACCATTCACTGAGCTGATAACGAGTACAATAGCAAGGAGAATGACTGTTTTCATAACGAGTATAATGAGGTTAAATGTGATACTATTTGTTTTGATAGTGCAATCTATGGAGCAAGACGCTCTTGGCAAAGCAGAGCCGTATTTCCACCGCCGCGCGTGTCTTTCTTTGCCGGACGTTTGCCCGCCACGCGCCCGCCTGCTATTTTGAACACGATTGCGGAATTGATTTACCGCACCAAACTGTATTCGCCAATCTGCAACAACGCCAGCATCTCTACAATGAGCAATCTTCTGGAAGTAAAAAACCTTGTTACGGAGTTCCGCTCCGAGACCTATTCTGTACGCGCTGCTAACAATATATCATTCTCTATCGGACGCGGGCGGACACTCGGTATTGTCGGAGAATCCGGTTCGGGTAAATCGGTAACATCGCTTTCTGTGATGCGCCTGATTCCCAACCCGCCGGGGAAAATCACCAACGGTGAAATTCTCTATACCTCACCCGACGGTACGCAGACCGACCTGCTCAAGCTTCCCGAAGATGAAATGAGGAAGTACCGTGGCAACCGTATTGCGATGATTTTTCAAGAGCCGATGACCTCGCTGAATCCTGTGTTCCGCTGCGGCGACCAAATCATCGAGGCAATTCAACTTCATCAACAGGTATCGAAAGAGGAAGCGCGAAACCGGACGCTTCAACTGCTGCGCGAAGTACAGCTTCCGCGACCGGAAACAATGATTGACCAATACCCGCATCAGTTATCCGGCGGGCAAAAACAGCGTGTGATGATTGCGATGGCTATGTCGTGCAATCCTGACCTGCTGATTGCCGATGAGCCGACAACCGCACTTGATGTGACCGTACAAGCAACAATTCTCGACCTCATGCGAAACCTGCAACGCGAACGCGCAATGAGCATGATGTTCATCACACACGATTTGGGTGTTATTGCGGAGATTGCCGACGATGTGATTGTAATGTATAAAGGCAATATCGTCGAGCAAGGAAGCGTGCTTCAGATTTTTGAAGACCCGCAACATCCGTACACGAAAGGGCTTTTGGCGTGCAAACCGCGCATGGACACAAAACTCCGTATCCTTCCAACTGTCCGCGACTTTATGGATGAATCCTCCGACGGTGTTATTACAGAACGGGCGCGCATTTCGGTGAATGAGCTTTTGCACGACGTATCGTTCACACCGGATGAAATCGCGGCGCGAACCGCAAACCTTGCTACTCGAACACCGTTGCTCAACGTAGAAAATCTCGCAGTGCATTTTCCGATAAAGACGGGAATCTTCAGCCGAACATCGGGCTGGGTAAAAGCGGTGGATGACATTTCGTTTCATGTGATGCCGGGCGAAACGCTTGGATTAGTCGGTGAATCCGGCTGCGGTAAAACCACGACAGGACGCGCTATCCTGCGATTGGTCGAACCGACCGGCGGGCGCGTGTTTTTTGATGGAAAAGATGTTCGCGGCTTGGATAAGCAACAGATGATGCAACTCCGCAAGGATTTCCAAATCATTTTCCAAGACCCGTATTCATCGCTTAATCCACGACTCTCGGTAGGCAGTGCAATTATGGAAGTGCTGCGCGTCCATAACATCTTTGCCAACGATACGGAGCGTAAAGAGCATGTATTGTACCTGCTCGACAAAGTGAATTTATTGCCGCGTCATTTCAACAATTACCCGCATGAATTCTCCGGCGGGCAACGCCAGCGGATTTGTATAGCCCGCGCCCTTGCACTCAAGCCGAAGTTCCTTATCTGTGATGAATCCGTCTCCGCACTCGACGTATCCGTTCAAGCGCAGGTACTGAACCTTCTCGTTTCGCTGCGCGATGAATTCAACCTGACCTACATTTTCATTTCGCATGATTTGAGTGTGGTGAAGTTTATCAGCGATCGCATCGCAGTCATGAATCAAGGAAAAATTGTTGAAACAGGAACGGCAACCGAGATATATTCCGCGCCCAAAGAAGAATATACACAACGGCTTATCCATGCAATTCCCCTTGGAACTGTGGATGTTGTCCGCGAGCGTTTTAAACCCGCTTCCTGATTACCTGAATGATGCCGCATACCGTCGCCCCCGAATCAAAGCAGGCAGGGCAGCCCACAATTACCATACTTGGTTCCACCGGCTCAATCGGTTCGCAAACCATCGAGGTTCTGCACGCACATCATCCGCACTACCGTGTAGGATATCTGACCACGAACACACGGATTGACGAGCTTGAACAGCAATGCGCCTTGGTACATCCGAATGGTGTTGTCATTAGCGACGAAACAGCATGGAAAACTTTCCGCGAACAAACGTCATTTAAAGGTCGGATTTTATGCGGCGAAGAAGGATTGGTGGAAGCGTCTGCGGATGAAGAAAACACTCTTGTGATGTCATCACTTGTCGGATTCAGCGGTGTTGTTCCTACGCTTGCCGCAATTCGCAAAGGGATAACAATCGCACTTGCGAACAAAGAAACGCTTGTCAGTGCGGGCGAACTCATTACAGCCGAAGCGCAACGGTACAACGCGCCGATTATCGCAGTGGATAGCGAACATAGCGCCATACTGCAATGCTTGATGGGCGAGCAGCAAGAAGCAATTGAAAAGCTCATCATCACCGCGTCGGGCGGTCCGTTCCGCACCTTTACGCAAGAGCAACTCGACAGCGCAACTCCGCAAAAGGCATTGAAGCATCCTAACTGGACAATGGGCGCGAAGATTACGATTGACTCCGCCACGCTTATGAATAAAGGGCTGGAAGTCATTGAAGCGCGTTGGCTATTCGGAATTGGACCGGAACGAATTGACGTGGTTGTGCACCCGCAAAGTATCATCCATTCGATGGTGCAATTCACCGACGGCTCGGTGAAAGCGCAGCTTGGCTTGCCCGATATGAAATTGCCGATTCACTACGCACTCGGTTTTCCCCACCGAACTCCGAGCGCATTCCCTCGCATGGACATCAGCGCAATCGGCACAATGACATTCGAACAGCCGGATTTACAACGCTTTCCGTGTTTGCGCCTTGCATTCGATGCACTTCGCACGGGCGGAACGGCAACAACCATCCTCAACGCGGCGAATGAAGTGGCTGTTCATCGTTTTTTACGTGGTGCAATCGGCTTCACCGACATTCCGCGCATCGTGGAAAGCACACTCGATACAATCCAACCGGCGGAGCATCCGTCGTTGCAGGACATTCTTGAACACGACCGCATGGCAAGAGCGTATGCGGCGGAATATCAATCACATCATCACTCGATAATCACACCATAACTATGGATGCATTGTTTCAACTTGGTTACTTTATTCTTGCCATTTTCCCTCTTGTCGTCATTCACGAATTCGGTCACTTTATCGCAGCAATCCTGACAGGGACTCGTGCCGACGTGTTTGCCGTCGGCATGGGTCCGCGCTTGTTCGGTTGGAATAAAATCACCGGATTCACCTTTGGCAAACTGCCCGAAACATGGGACGGCGATGGACACACCGATTACCGTCTTTGTGCATTCCCAATCGGCGGTTATGTAAAAATTTTGGGTATGGTGGACGAGAGTTTTGATACGAATTACTCAAACCAACCCGCCCAGCCGTGGGAGTTCCGCGCAAAGAACACGTGGCAGAAAATTTTTATGATTTCTGCTGGAGTGATTATGAATATCATCCTTGCCGTCGCAATTCTTTTTGTTGTGAATGCCATCAATGGTAAGACAGTTCTTGATACCCGCACTATCGGTTACGTAGAAAAAAATTCAGTAGCTGAAAAAGCTGGATTCAAAACAGGAGATGAAGTATTCAAAGTGGCGGGCAAAGAAGTCCAGAACTTTGATGATGTGATGCAATCAATGACACTTGACCAGTTCGGACAGGACTTCGTCGTTGCAATCAAAAGGAACGGAAATATTGAAACTATTGATGTGCAATCGGAAACACTAAGCGCAGCGTTAAGTTCTAACAAGGGTTTAGGATTATATCCCGAAGGTACACGGGTACTGTTCAATGCAGTGGAAACACTTCGCCCGGCGGGCAAGGCGGGATTAAAAGCAAAAGACACTGTCTTATCCATTGACGGCGCATCAATCGTTGCCACCGAGCAAATGATGACATATCTTGCAACGAAGAAAAATCAGGAAGTAACGTTTGCAGTACAGCGTGACGGCAGTACGGTTACGATTCCGGTCACCACCGATGAAAACGGAAAAATCGGCGTGCAGATTACCAACGTTATTACCGGTAAAAGTCACAAAGTCAGTTATGGTTTCTTCGAGTCCATTGCTGTCGGATTCGAGCAGATGCAAACAATGACGAAGATGTTTATACGCTCTATTGCAATGATGATTCGCGGTGAACAGTCGTTCAAGCAATCGGCTGGCGGTCCTATTATGATTGCAAAAATGGCAACGCAAAGCGCCGAGATGGGATGGACGGCATTTTTCACGTTTATGGCAACTCTCTCCATCACGCTTGCGGTGATGAATATCCTGCCGATACCCG
>JAEUSO010000132.1 GCA_016788605.1 Candidatus Kapaibacterium sp.
ACGGCACGCAGCGCAGACCTGCTGGTTTGCCACCGGGCATTCCGGGTATTGGTGATGTAATTGACGGCGCAATGCAACACGCCCCGCATCCGTTGCGGCATTCCATATCTTTGTCGGTCGGTTCATACTATTCACTTACGAAGCTACGCACACACTATGAATTCCCGCCTTGCTCAATTCGGGTCGTCGGTTTTTGCGGAGATGACCGCACTTGCCCGCGCACATCATGCTGTCAATCTTGGTCAGGGGTTTCCCGATTTCGACACACCCGCCGAGGTGAAGGAGATTGCCATGCGCGCTATTGCCGACGGACACAACCAATATGCGGTGTCGCACGGGGAGCCGGTGCTGCGCGCGGCGTTGGCGGAACATGCGGAACGGTTTTACAATCAACCGCTGAATCCCGACGAAAACATCTGCGTGACAAGCGGTGCAAGCGAGGCATTATGGTGCGCTATCCAAGCGTGTATCAATCCGGGCGACGAAGTGATTGTGTTCGAGCCGTCGTTCGATGTGTATATCCCTAACATTGTTATGGCGGGCGGAGTGGTTGTGCCGGTCACGCTTCACGCCCCGTCGTTTCGCTTCAACCGCGAGGAACTCCGCGCTGCATTCTCGAAGCGGACACGGCTGCTTATCCTAAATACACCGCACAACCCGACGGGGACGGTGTTCACACGCGATGAAATAGAATTTATCCGCGACCTATGTGCGGAGTACGGCGCACTTGTTATCAGCGATGAAGTGTATGAGCATATTGTGTTTGCACCGAACGCACACATCCGCCCGGCAACAATCGAAGGTATGGGCGAGCGGACGATAACCATATCAAGCGGGGGTAAAACGTTTTCGTGCACGGGATGGAAATGCGGCTGGGCGTTGGGTACGAAACCCTTGATTGACGCAGTCCGCCGCGTCCACCAATTCACGGTCTTTGCCGGTGCAACACCGTTCCACTATGCAATAGCGCACGCGCTTCGCCTGACCGATTCATTTTACATGCAACTGCTTTCGGACTACACACGGCGCAAAGACATGCTTTTGGCTGCGCTGCGGCAAACACCGCTACATATCCACGAGCCGGAAGGTGCGTACTTCATTACCGCCGACATCAGCCCGCTTACCACCGACGACGGCATCACATTCAGCAAACGGATGATTACCGAGATAGGCGTGGCAACGATTCCCTCGCAAAAATTTTATGTGAATGAAGAGCACGGTCGCTCACTCATCCGCTTTTGCTTCTGCAAGAAGGACGAAACACTGAACAAAGCGGCGGAGAGGATGCTATCATTGTCCTCTCTCTAAATCCGTATTAGCGCGGAAGCGAACAATACAACGTGATACAATCGCCAAAAGGGGTGTTGCTATTGAAACGAACGAGCCATCTAACACGATGATTATCTTTGACAATGTGATTAAACGTGGCGTTCAGAACAGAATCAATGACATCTTCTTTGAGACCATATATGCCAACATTTTTCAGAACTGTACCTTGAATGGTTCGGATACGAATTGAATCGCCCGTACTTTCAGCATAGATATATATTGGAGGACTTGGAGTAAATGCTCTAAGCGGTTGGTTTGGATTAATTCTTTTTCGATGAATTAGTGACGAAGCAACCCTTCTATCACTTACCCAACATCCTTCAGGCGAAACTTCTTGTACTTTCATCATATCCCATCCTATTCCTTCATTTATGTCCGCTGTATGTATCGGAATACAATCAACATTCGCGTAACCAGAAGTCGTCTCACGTAATCGTTGGGCGTACAACGCAACTGCATAGATCTGTCCTGATGCAAAGAGCAACAACAGCAATAGTTCCGCGATTCGTGCAAGCGAATATGTATGGGTATGGTGATGTTTCACGTCAATGTTTGACCTCGCACCCTACCGCAAAAACGCAAGAATGACGATTGCCGCAAGTATGCGATAGACAATGAAGATCATCGTGCTGTTCGAGCGGAGGTAGCGGAGCAAAAAGGCGATTGCCGCGTAGCCGCTGATGCCCGACACAACCGTTGCAACACCAAGGGTGAGTGCCTGGTCGGCATTGAGGTATTTGGCGGTTTTCAGGAATTCATACACGCCGCTTCCGAAGATGGCGGGGATGCTGAGAAGGAACGAGAAGCGAGCCGCCGTTTCGCGCGTCATGCCTAAGAATAACCCCGCAGTGATTGTTGTGCCCGAGCGCGATGAACCCGGCATCAACGCCAGCACTTGCGCCATACCCACTGCAAGCGCGTCTTTCCACGTCAGGTCGTCCATTGTACGGGTGCGTTTCGCCATTCGCTCGGCGATTATCAATACAAGCGATACCGCAATAAGCATGATGGAAATAATAAGCAGGTCTTTGGTCAGCGCACCTTCGATAATCTTCTTCAATGCAAAGCCGATTGTGACAATCGGGATGCTGCCGAGTATGACCATCCATCCGAGTTTCGAGTTTTGGGATTGCGCCGCATAGCCGCTGCGTTGCAGAAGGTTCTCGCGCAGAAACGCTGTTGATATTGTTCGGATGTCGCCCGCAAAGTAAATCAAAACAGCGGCAAGTGTTCCAAGTTGAATCACCGCCATAAATGCAGTCCACTGTTCGTGGTTCCCGTCGCCTATCAGCCCCATCATCGTGCCGGCGACAGTTAAGTGCGCGGTGCTGCTAATCGGGATAAACTCGGTGAGTCCTTGGATAATTCCAAGGATGATTGCCTGAAGAATTGACATGAGGTTGATGTATGATGTTCGAACGAGCGGCAAATCTACATCGCTGCTTTGAATCGTACCCGTGCTGCATATTTGCACCACAGATAACATCCTGAACATCATCATACAGCACATGGCATCGGAACTACGCACACACATTGACGAATCACTTGCATACATTCGTTCGCTCACACAAGCAACACCGCGTGTCGGAATCATCCTCGGCACCGGTCTCTCGCATTTGGCAAACGAGGTGACGCAGCAGACAGTTATCCCCTACAACGATATTCCGCACATGCCTCATTCAACGGTCGAGTCGCATGCGGGAAGATTGATGTTCGGAACGCTGGGCGGGACTGACGTAGTGGTCATGCAAGGTCGCTTTCACTATTACGAGGGCTACACCATGCGGCAAATCACCCATGGCGTTCGTGTGATGAAGGCACTCGGCGTTGATACGCTCATCGTCTCGAATGCCTGCGGTGCGCTCAACCCGCTCTACTGCCGTTCTGACATCATGCTCATCACCGACCACATCAACCTTCTTGGCGATAATCCGCTTATCGGCGCAAATGATGATTCGCTCGGTCCGCGTTTTCCCGATATGAGCGATCCGTACACACAGTCGCTTCAAACAGTTGCCGAACAAAGCGCATTGGAACTTGGTCTTAAAATGCAGCAAGGCGTTTATGTTGCTGTTGCCGGACCGAACTTGGAAACACGCGCCGAGTACAGATTCCTACGAACAATCGGTGCCGATGTTGTTGGAATGAGCACCATACCGGAAGTTATCGTAGCGGTTCATTCCTCCATGCGCGTTCTTGGTTTTTCGGTTATTACCGACGAGTGTTTTCCCGACGCGCTGAAACCCGTGTCGCTGCCTGAAATTCTTGAAGCAGCGGCGGTTGCCGAACCCAAGCTGACGGCAATCATCAAACGTGTCTTGGAAAAAATCTGATGCAATCGCGTTCCCTTAGCGGCGCAATACTTTTCTCATGGAGGATAGAGCCGCCTTGCGTTCACCAACGGTAAAGACGTTGGTTGCAAGGAGCAGGGCAAAGAAGAGAGGCACAGCAGCAATGTGCAGAATGAGTTCCGCGTTTCCGCCCAACGCCTTGCCGAACAAAAGTATCAATGCATATTCAACGCAACATATTCCGCATATCATCACCACGCGCTGCCATTCGTAGGCAATCGGGTATTCGCGCTGCGAGTACAGGTACATCACCACCGCACTGACCATGTACGCGCCGAGTGTTGCATAGGCGGCACCCATGTAGCCGATGGCAGGAATCAGAATGATATTCATCAGCACATTCGTCAGTGCCGCCGCACCCGTTGCAAGCGGAAGTGTGCGTGTACGTTTGGTGATATACAGCCCCGTGGCGAAGTTGGTAGCCAGTCCGTTGAAATAATATGCCGCCGTTACAACAGGCACAATCCCAAGCCCGCTCCAATACACAGGATTAAAAAACTTCCCGCCCGGAAACGGTAACTGCACAATGTATTGCACAAAGAGCGACACAACAAGAAAGATGACAGCCGACACGACAGTAAAGTATGTCATCACCCGTGCGAAGAGCGGCTTCGGATCGTCGTCGTTTGCATGGCTCAGATAAAACGGTTTCCATGCTTGCTCGAACACCGACACCATAAGCAGCATCGGCAAACCCAAACGGTAGTTCATGGAATACAAGGCAACGGCATCGGTGCTTGCAAACGCTTTCAGTATCGGTCGGTCGGCTACTTGCAGAATCATTGCCGAGAATCCCGACGGCAACGTGGGTAATCCAAACGCCGTGAGATCGCTGAAGAGGTCGGCGTTCCACTCGAATTTCAAGTGGCGCAGCACCGACGGAACAAACACAGCCATACCGATAAATGATGCAATCACGCTTGAGACAAGCACTCCTTCACAGCCCTTCTTCATCCACACAACAAGGATGATATTCAGCACCACCGCCACAACCACGTTGAAGAGTTTCAGAATTGCAAACACCCTTGGCTTCCGTTCCATCCGCAAGCGCGCAAAGGGAATCAACATGAAGCAATCAAGGAATGGAATTGCAATGGCAAGCTGCGTAAGCCACAGCGCGTTGGTTGATTCCAACGAGAGGATGTCTGCAATGGGTGCAGAGAAGAGATACAACATAAACGTCACCGCTCCGGTAATGCCCGCAATGGCAAGGTACGAATGCGTATAAACACTTTTCTGATCGCCGCCATCGCGGTAGTAGCGCAAAAACGCCGCCTCGAATCCGAATGAGTACAGGATATTGGCGAAGGCAATCAGTGAATAGAGGAACTGCATATCGCCCGCTTCCGAAAGCGTGAGATAGTTGGTATAGAGCGGCGTAAGCATGAATGTGAGAAAACGCTGCGCGATGGTACTCGTACCATACACAAGCGTATCGGATGCAAGCGAACGGAGTTTGTCTTTCATGCTGTGGTGATTGGGGAGCTGGTCGGTGCGGATGCGTTTTTCATCGGCGCGAATCTACGCTTTTGTCATCATGCCGTAGGTAAAATAGCCCACAACGGCAATCACAAGAATCACAACAGCCCACAACCAAAGTTTATTGTTCATTAAGGGCGATGCAGGTTCTGCGGTGTTCACTTGTTGCTGCGATTCTTCTTCGCCCAGAATCAATACTTCTACTTTGTCAGGAATCTTTTCTTGATAATGCACAACATCATAATCGGGATATGCTGCGCGGGTATAGCCATAGACCGCCGTGTACGCTCTGCCATCTTCAACGCGGGCAATCACCTGATGTTCCGGTATCTGAAAAACCGCCGAGTCAATGCGGAGCGGCTCGTTGTCGCCGTTCTCCACCATTACGCGAAATACCTTTGCCGTGTGCAGCGGAAAGCGGAATGCAGATGTATCGAATGATGTGATGACCGAGCTGATAACAGGAACGTAATTCTCAATCCACCCCTTGCTTGTTTTCACACTGTCGAGCAATGCTTCGATGCGGAGCGGACGGAAAAAATCATAGCTGTTCCTGACCTGCAATGCAACGGACGACACCGGCAGATGATACGGCAGTTCCGCACGACAGACCGTTATGTTTTTTTCCTTCGTGGGGATTGTCTGCACGCCGGCGGTTTGTCTCTGATAGTTCGCACGCTTGCCTTCGCGACGCAGTAATTTCGCACCATTCAGCGTCACGGTTTGCCGTGTCTTGAATGCAAGCCGGAAGGTGGTGTAATCCGAGCGCGGATAGTGAATATCCGTGTACCGGTACGAGCCGCCGTCGTTGCGGATGGAAACAACACGCGCATTCTCTTTCAGCATAAACCACGTGCGTCCGTCGTGACTTCCTTCTAGCGACACTTGCCAGTCGAACTCATCGTGCTCAATATCAAGACGCATCCACTCTGTGGGATTCGGCAGGTTTGATTGCAGCGTCACATACTGCGCTTGGGGCGTTGACGACCGGTTAATAAGTGTGCATGGTGTTTCGATGAGTGTAGTGTCGGCTTCCATACGGCGGAGCAGGTATGGTGCTTCCACTGTATCGCCGCCGCTTCCAACACCAAGAATACGTATGTCGGAACATGACGCATTCAATCTGCCGAACATCTGCGCCGGTATAGTGAAACTGCGCCATTCGTAGTGTTCGCGCACCGGACTATTGCCCGGTATTGTCAGCGAACGTTTATACGAATATCCTGTATGGGAATGCGCCGCATCCGCACCGCCGTTTGCACCCGATATGAATACGGTCAGCACGACGGCAACAGTACACAAGAATCTGTGATTCATCACTATGTTATACATTATTCGCCAGCCCCGTCAGTTGTTACAGAACCGCTGCCTGTCTCATCCGGCAACTCCGGTTTTCGCTCTTCGCCAAAGATGCGCGAAGCGAACTTGTTATACAGGAACGATACCAATAAAAGGAACACACCAAGAGCAACAAAGAGAATGGTCTTTAGGATTGTGGGCAGCGAGGCGACATCATACAAGAACAGTTTCAAGAGTGCAATCGCCATGATGATAATCGCAAACACGCGGTAATGCTTCTTACGCGAACGGATGCCCGCAATAATCAGCACAACAGCATACAGCGTCCAGAGGATTGTCATTCCTAATTTAGTCAGGTCGCTGCTTGTGTTCAGCATTTCATTCCAAAGCACAAGTTCATGGCTGATGACGAAGAAGAGGACAGTGCAAGCGACAATCTCGCTAAATATCGCCGGACGTCTTCCACTCATTATTCTCGCTATCCGGTAGCCGCACCACAACACGGCGGCGGTGCACAGATACAGCATATAGCGGATGATAACAGCAAACTGTCCCGTGTGATAATATCTCGATTCATACGCTGTGTTCAGATAATGGTCTTGCAGGCAATTCACCGAATAGAAACCGAGTGTCACCGTTGCGAGCATCGCTCCGGTCATCACGACAAGCAACAGAGAGTTCGCTGTTTTTTTCGATGACTCGCTCATTGAAAGACGCGGAACAACAAGCATAGCTCCGCAGAGATAAAGTAAGCCGAACATATTCTGTAGAACAAACGAGTAATGCTCGAATGACACATCATAAACATTTGTTGTGTACCCGTAATTTGTCACCATCAATTGAGAATCCATTGCGTATTGATGAAACGTATTGGCTATCTCTAAATGGATTGACGCATACGTTATGATGGCGAAGCCAATCACAACCAACCCCATCAGAAGCGGATAGACACTCTTCTTCCATTGTGAGTCCGTTGGCAGAGCGAATTTTTTGCTCAGACGGAGTATCGCAGCATATCCCGCACTAACCAGAATCGAACTGAGGAATATGACATTGAAGAACGGCGTGAGCCACACATCCTGTATCCCTTTTTGATACCTGAAGTAGCCCTGCCAGTCGTCGTTCACACTGATAAACGCCAACACTGCAAGGACGAATGCAGCAGCTTCGTAGAGGATGATGGTGCGGCTGCGACCAATCCAGAATAATACGGCTGCTTCCAATGCCCATGCCGCGCTGACCCACATACCGTCAAGCTGAACAGGGATGGTGATAGTGAGGAATGTAATGACCATTCCCACGGTAATACTAAATAGCGAGCGGTCGGCTATGTTATTCTTGTGCAGCACGGCTGCCACAACACAATGCACCACAGCATTCAACGCAGTGAAGAGTCCTTGATAGTACCGCCATCCTTCATATTGTTCCAACAGATAATATCCAGTTCCATAGAACAGGAATGCGTTCAGCACGAGAAGGATTGACTCACCTGCGTGGAGCATCCTGCCTGTGCGGAATTTATAGATGAGAACCGCTGCATAGAACTCGGCAAAAAACATTGTACTGAAAACAGATGCAACCACAGTGTGTATGTCTTTTGAAAACGAGGATGCCATCCACGCGCAGAATATCAGCCACGTACAAACAAACGATGAATAGAGAAGCGACTTCCAGTCCTTGAAATACGAAATGACCAAGATACCTGCATTGATGATTGCCATGTAGGAATAGAGAATAGCCACACGACCGGAACCGTCGCTGAGAAGGAAGGGAACGCCGTACGCGCCGACCAATCCCAAATGTGCGATAACAGGCAAGTCGTAGTGCAATGATGCGGCGACACCGAATGCAGTAAAGAGGAACATGAGTGCAAACGCCGCAAGCTGCGGTATCAAACCGTAGAAATCATACGCCGCAAAGGTGACGAAGTAAAGCATGGCAATCGAGCCGCTGACCAGCACCGCGCTATAGTTCTTGTACCGTGTGCGAAGTTTCATCCCCGTCAGCAGTACGCCGATGCCAAACGCATAGCCCAGCACTACGCGGGTTAGCGGGTTGATGAGGTTATGCTCAATCGAGTACTTCATCCCTATAACCACGCCGATTACGGTTATCAAAATCCCGATTTTGTTAATCAGGTTCTCGCCGATGAATTTCTCCCAATCGGTGTTCTTCTTTGCAGCGGGTTTGTTCACAACGGGCTTTGGCAGTGGAGGCGCAACATATACCGGTGCAACAGGCGGCG
>JAEUSO010000133.1:0-2398 GCA_016788605.1 Candidatus Kapaibacterium sp.
GGAATTGAAAGCATCCGCATCCTCGCTGTATCATTTCGCAATGATGCCATGCGATGCGCCGCTGCAATTCCATGCAGGTGTGTACCGTTGTTCCAATGAATTGAGGAGCTTCGTCCTTGAAGGTGGGCTAAGGGCAGCAATCCGGCTGCCTCGGCGGATTATCGGCACTGATGGAAAAAACATTATTCCTACAAAAAGCAAACACCCGAAAAGCGATAGCCCTTCGGGTGTTGATTCTGAGATTATGGTATGTACTTAGCGCGCTATCATCAGCTTCTCTGCGGGTCGGCGAGTGCCATCCACAGTCAATACCACCGAGTACACGCCATTAGCAAGAGACGAGCAATCAAGTACTGCCGCAGTATTCATGTCGTCGGTGATTCTACCATCCACCAGTGTGGCAATGCGGTTGCCAAGAACATCATACACCTCAAGCGACACATACGCATTCACCGTACCTGTCATGTAACCAATAAATGCTTGGTTTGTTGCGGGGTTCGGCTGAATCAAAATACCGCTCGACTGTAGCGTTGCCGTCTCGCTTTTCACATCCGATAGTGGGTCAGATTTCGTGCTGAAGTTGGCAATCTTGAAGATGTTGCCTTCAAGGTCGGTTATCCAGTAGTTGTTATCACGAGGGTCTATCTCAATTCCCCGTGCGTTGATTGTCGCACCCGATGAATTGATAAGCTCCATCCGCTCCACTTCCTTCGCCAAATTGCCTTTGCTGATACGTAGAGCATACGCCGCCTGCAATCCGCCGCCGCCCGGACTGAACTGTGTTCCGATGAGATAGATAAGTTCTTTACCATCATAAGCGATACATCGCGGACCGTAATATTCTTTGAAGGGAATATCAACCGAACTTGTAGGGTTCTCGGCATCGTTGGGATTACAGATGTAAAATTTCTGCGAACCGTTCCGCTCGCCGACGATGAGTTTACCATCCACAAGTTCTAGTGCAATACCGTAACCATACGAAGGACTAATCATGGTTCGGATGAGTTTGCCGTTTGTATCAACAACAACAACCCGTGCTCCTGTATTATCCCGCGAGGGGTCGAGCAAACGGTGGACGTAAATGTGTCCGCGTTCGCGGTCAATCGTCATATCGGTGAAATTCTTGTCGTTGCCCGCCGGCATTTCAAGCTCACGCTCAATCTGCATCGTTGTCGCGTTGAGTTTATACATCTTATTTGTGTAAAAACTCGTTGTCCATAAGCCGTTGTTGCCGTCGTACGCAATACCGTAGGCAACATGTGCCACCGACGTTGTTGTCTGAACCGAGCCGCGTGTGAACTCCAGAATTGTGAACGTGTTCGACACCATGCTCTTGTTCTTATCCGTAACCGATGTGACCCTGATTCGTGCATATGCAGTCGGTCGGTTTTGAACAACCCAACGCATTGAGTTTCCGATTACGCCGGTAGCTGCTTTCGACCAATATTCGCCATTGGAATAAGATACGTCAACATCCACCGGACCATCAAAGCCGCTCCACGAAAAGACCATCGAAGCGGTTGCCATAACCACATCACCGCCCATTGGGGAAGTAATTTCCGGCTCGGTAACCGGTGCAGCCGCATTTACTTCCACTTCCCACATTGAGCGTCCGTGCGTACCGATGCGGAGCAGATTTTTCTCGTCGTAAAACTCCATATCAAGCACAGGCGAGCGCGGACAGCCGCGACCCAATGGCATCCACGAGCCACCATTATTATATGATATAAACACACCCACATCTGTACCAGCCATAATCACGTCTTCGTTCTGTGGATGAACAACAATTGCGTTCACCGGAACATCAGGCAATACTGTGCTGATATCCGTCCATGATTCACCTAAGTTATCCGTTCTGAAAATGTGACCCGTACCGAAGCCGGAATAACACACCCATGCCCTGCGCTCATCTTTAGCCGATGCGATAACGTCGCGTATCCAGCGTTTCGGAAGTCCCTTAAAGGAAACATTCTTCCACTCTTCGCCACCCACTTTTGTAAGGTATAAATTTCCGTTTTGCGTTCCCGCCCAACAGATGTCCAAACTTTTGCTTGATGGTCCGATTGCACTAATAAACGTTGATGTATCAAGCAGCGGTGAGTATTTCTCCCACCGGTTCGTTCCCAATATCTGCAGAGATACTCTCTTGCGTCCATGATAGAGTCCGCCGCCTTCCCTATCCAACACTATCGGTGCAGACCATGCGGCGGTTTCTTGATCATCTATCCCTTGCATATTCGACGTGCGCGAGCCGTTGCCCACGTTCACCGTGACCATCGAACCATTATAGTTTTCGGTGTAGATAATGTTGGAATTGCGCGGATCCACAACTGTGTAAAATCCGTCACCGCCATGGATTGTTTCCCACTGTACTTTTTCCGTCACACTGCCAAGAACG
>JAEUSO010000133.1:2408-8669 GCA_016788605.1 Candidatus Kapaibacterium sp.
TAGGTTTTATTCTCGGCTTTTCTATCAATGCCTATAGCATAAAACGCCGACACGGAATAGCCGTTGTTAATCATTTCCCATGACTCCCCGCCATTTGTGCTGCGGTACATTCCGCCGTCGTTTGCCTCATATACTTCCGAAGGATTCAGCGGGTTAAACGCTGCATGATGTTGGTCGGCATGTACATTACCACCGAAATAACTGTTGGAAACATTTACCCAGAGCGAACCACCGTTACTTGTACGGTAAATTTCAATACCACCAACTAAACATATATCGGGATTCGTGGGATGCACGCAGACAAAATTGTCGTAATCACCTTGTCCATTACCGTTACCGCCCGGACGGAAGAGTTGCGGTCTGTTGTCAATAACCGAACTCCAATTCGCACCGCCATCGGTTGTTTTATAGATAGCCGGAAAATCACTTTTCGTAGGATCATTCGGGTCAAGTGTTTCAAATAACGTATAGATTGTTGCCGGGCGGGCTTGGCAGATTTGCGCTGTGATACGACCGATTGTTCCAGGCAACCCTTCCGAAATTTTATTTATTGTTTCGCCGCCGTCGGTTGATTTGAAAATACCTTGGCTTGTCACCGCAATGTAGAGTTCATCCACATTGGCGTTATTCAAACAAAGATCCGAGATGGAAAGCCGATTCATACGTTTCCACGTTATGCCTGCATCGGTAGATTTATACAACCCTTGTGCCGAGCGCATCCCGCCTGCATACACAACGTTCGAGTTTTTGGGATGTACATAAATTTTCGAGAATGAGGCAACGGTAGTCAGCCCCATCAGCTTCCATGTCGTACCTGCATCGGTACTCTTGTAGATACCCGACCCAAGATGGTTTTGGTAATCCCCCGCCGCCGGACGCACCTCGCCGGTTGCAGCATAGAGTACTTCGGGATTATTGGGGTCAATCGCAAGAAAGCCCATGGTGATGGAGTTCTGCTTATCGAAGAGCGGTTCCCATAATTCACCGTGGTTGGTTGTTCGCCATACGCCGCCGCCCGCCGCCGCAACATATACCCAGCCGTCTTTCTTCGGGTGGCATACTACCGAGCGGGTGCGACCGCCGATATTATCAGGACCGATAAGCCGCCATTGCGGTTGCAACGCCATAAGCGCGGCTGCTCCCTTTTTATTTCTCATTGCATCGGCGTATTTCCACGCACGGTCGTACGCACCGTCGGGGATTTTCCCGTCGGGAAATGTGCGCTCTCTCATGTATTCGTCAAACCGTGCATGTGGATTTTCTTCCCCAACTTCCATCCGCACCGGTGCAGCGTTTTGTGCGTTCAGCGAAAGTGCACTAAGCACAAATAGCAATACACAGATTCTGTGTTTCATCGTGACTACCCCTTATTAGTTATGGTATTTGGATTGGTCAGCACCAACCCGTCAGAAACAAAATAGCACACAAAATGTTTCGGACAAAAACGGATATGAAATGATTCGGTCTCCGTGCATGTGTATTACAGGTTGGTACCATGACCATGTTATTCGCAATAATGAGTCATATCAACACATCACCGCATACATCGCAAACAATCCGATTACTTGGCAGGATGATTCATACTACCATTCATAGAGCGCTCTACTTACTGAAAACATTGCTTTACCTACTCCACTGCCAATACGCCTTAATCCGAAAATAGTCCGGCTTCTGCGCGATGTCGTGCCGTACTTTTGCAGTTTCTCGAAGCAATTCGTGGAAAATATCGTGTTTTTGAAGTAGTACGGATAACCCCCGAATGAATATCGGTCATGTTTCGGTTCAAAACGGCATTCTGCTCGCGCCGATGGAAGATGTAAGCGATCTTCCCTTCCGCGTGATATGCCGCCGTTTGGGTGCCGACATCGTGTACACAGAGTTCATTTCGAGCGACGGTCTCATCCGTGATGCAAAACGCTCGCTCCATAAACTCGCCCTCTCGCCGGAGGAAAACCCCGTTGCCATCCAAATTTTCGGTGGTGATATTCCAACAATGGTCGAGGCAGCCCGCCGCGCCGAGGAATCCAACCCGGATTTTCTTGACATCAACTGCGGCTGCTGGGTGAAAAACGTTGTTGCACGAAGCGCAGGGGCAGCCCTGCTGAAAGACCCTCCGCGCATGGCGGCAATGACCCGCGCCCTTGTGGATGCTGTGAAGCTCCCTGTAACGGTAAAAACCCGCTTGGGCTGGAATCCCGACTCGATTGTGATTCTTGAGGTTGCCAAAATGCTCGAAGATGCCGGTGCCGCCGCACTCACCGTTCACTGCCGCACTCGCGACATGGGACACAGCGGTTCAGCCGACTGGTCGTGGATTCCGCGCATCAAACAGGTTGTGAATATCCCCGTTATCCTTAATGGCGATGTATGCACACCGCAGGATGTGAAACGCGCATTTGCCGAAACCGGCTGCGATGCCGTGATGATAGGCAGGGCGGCTATAGCCAACCCGTTCATCTTCCGGCAGGCAAAGCATTTCATGCAGCACGGCGTGGAAGAAGCACCCGTTACGATTGACGAGCGTATCGGCACGTGCCTGATGCAACTGCGTATGGAAGTGGACCATTCAGGCAACGAACGCCGGAGCGTCCTCTCGTTCCGCAAGTTTATTGCCGGCTACCTGAAAGGTCTTTACATGTCGCATACCGTCCGCCGCGACCTGATGAGCATTGAGAGCTATGACGGTGTTGAGGAACGGATGCTCCGCTATGCCGACGACTTCAAGAACGACCGCTTGCGCCCTGCCGATAATGACACCGACGATATTTCCGCCGAACACCGATTCGAGACCGAACCGGCGTAACAGCACTGCACAGGACATCGGGCATCAGTCCCCGAAAAGTCCGTCCACTGCTTCGCCTCTAACCCTCATTCTTCACAGCGTGCGTTTGCACGTGTACAACCCGAACTCCAAACCCGATGACAATAGACAATCTGGACGAAACATCAGCAGCACCGTCTGCATCCGACAGCTCCTCACCCGATACACAAACGAAAGCGACAAAATCCGCCGCCAAGAAATCTGCGGTGAAAAAATCCGCTGCAAAGAAACCTGCGAAAGTTGCAGCATCAAAAACGAAATCGGCTTCCGGCGGTCAGACCGGTGCATCAACACCCGAAGCAAAACCTACGGCAAAGAAATCTGCTGCAAAGAAACCGGCGGCAAAGAAACCCGCTGCAAAAACAGTTGCTCCCGTTATTCCCGATGTGGAAGAACTCACTGCATTTGTGGAATCACTGAAAAGTAAAATTCGCAAGCCCGTTGAATCGGATGACGACGAACACACACAACCCGCACCGCAACAACAAACTGCACAACCTGCAAAGCAGCAATCGCAGCGTAACAACCGCAACGCACAGGAACCAAAGCTACAGCAACTCAAGCAGCAACTGCATAAATCCCAGCAGCAACAGCAGGTTCAAGAGGAATCCGCACCAGTTGCAGAATCCGGTGATTCGGATGTATCAGCAACGGGCGAGTCGCAACAAATCAGCAAGCGCGAACAACGCCGCCTGCAATGGATAGAAAAACAACGGCAACGCCGCGAGCAACGCTTCCTTGAACGGCAAAAACGCCGCGAAGAACGTGGAGAACTTGCCGAAGAACCAAGTACAAACGCTGACCACGACGATACGGTGGAATCCCGTACTGATGCGGCGCAGCAACCTCAAGATCAACCACAGCAACATATCAAATCGCAACCGCAAACACAACCACAGCAGCAACAAAAGAACAAGCAAGCTCAACCGCCCGCCGAACAGCGCGGAGGAAAACAGCAGCGTGGCAACCAACGTCGCGGAGGCAAGAATGCACCGCAAGAACCGCCCGTCGAATCGGAAGAACAACAACCGTATCCTGTCGAAATGCCCGATGGTGATGCAGACGCTGTTACCGTGACCGATGTGCGCTCGGTGTTGGCGGGATTCCGCAAGTATCAGCCCGATATTCGTACCGACGATAATGATGACGATGATAATGCCTCTATACCTGCTGAGCAATCCAAGCGCGGCGGCAGACGTAGCAGAGGCGGCAATGATTCGCGCCAGCCCCGTCAGCAAGAGCAATCCAAGAACGACACGAAAAAAGATTCACGTCAGCAACCAAACGATGGTGGTAACCAACAGGGAAAGCAGCAAGGGAAACAGCAAGACAAGCAACAAGGAAAACAGCAAGGGAAACCTCAGGCAAAACAGCAAGGAAAGCAGCAAGGGAAACCTCAGCGCGATACGCCCGATACCGACGGCGGCACACCACCCATACCTGAAGCATCCGTTGCACCGCCACTCCCAAAACGCTACTTTATCCCTAAGGACATCACACTTAAACCCGATGTCCCTGATGCTGTGCATGGCATCCTCGAAAAAGTGGAACGCTACCTGCACGACGAACTTCTTGTGGATGAAGGCGCAAACATCGTTATCGGTGTTAGCGGCGGCGTGGACTCCATCGTCCTCCTCGATATGCTCTATATCATCTCATTCGAGAGCGGCTTCAATATCACGGTTGCCCACGTCAATCATAACCTGCGCGGAGCGGACTCGAAACGCGATGAGAAATTCGTCCGCACCGTCAGTACCAATTACAAGGTTCAATTCCACACCACGCAGGTTCAGGTCAAAGAATTTGCAAAACGACATTCACTTTCGGAAGAAGAAGCCGCACGCGAACTGCGCTACAAGTTCTTCCGCCAAACCGCAGGAACAGTCCGGGCAAATTATTGCGCCACCGCCCACACCGCCGACGACGCTGCCGAAACAATGCTGATGAACCTCTTCCGGGGTACGGGGCTTACCGGACTCTCAAGCATTCCGCCTCGTCGTCCGCTCGTGAAAAAAACAACTCTTATCCGCCCGTTGCTCTGCCTCAGTAAAGCCGAGATATTGGAATACGCAACCGCACGCGGATTGGAATGGCACGATGATGAAACAAACACGCTGACAAAATACACGCGCAATAAAGTCCGCCACGACCTGCTGCCAAAAATCAAAGAGGATTATAATCCCAACATCATCGAGTCGCTCAACCGCACAGCATCGCTTCTCCGCAAAGCCGACGGCTTCATTGACTCGCTCATTCACTCCACCTATACCGAAATCGTAACAGAGCATGACGATAAAACCACGATGGACGTGAACAAACTCAGCGCGCTGCACGAATTTCTGCAAGGCGAAATCATCGAACGAGCCATGACAAGCATCACCTTCGGCAAAACCGTCTCGTTCGCTGCCATTGACCGCATCACGTCACTCTTCACCAAAGAAGCAGGCACGCGCGAAACCATCATCAACAACCTCATCGCCCTGCGCGAGCGCGACAGCATCGTGCTCATGTATGACCAACACATCCAAGAGGTCTATCTCTCGCTCTATAAACTCGGCACCTACTCCGTCGGGCAATACACCATCACGCTCGATGAAGTCCACCGCAACGATGTCCGCATCGGTCAAGACCCCAACGTGGAATACCTCGATTACGACCGGCTTCCCTACCGCCTCACGCTCCGCACCTGGCACGCCGGCGACACGTTCCACCCAATAGGCATGAACGGTCACACCAATGTCAGCGATTTCCTGACCAATGCCAAAATCGAGCACAGCGAACGAAGCAACGTCCTTGTCCTCACCACCGCAACCGACATCGCATGGGTCTGCGGAATGCGGATGAGCGACGACTTCAAAATCACGAATGACACCCGCCGCATCATACGCGCCACCTACCACAAAAAATAAATCAGCAACGGTCTTGTGCAGGAACGGCACCAACCCGCCGTTCCTGCCATCACCCCCGCCATGCCGGAAAGCGCAGCCCGCCGTTGCCCAAGCGTTCATGCGTCACGCTTCCAACAAATACCAACGAACAATAACGACAAACCACCACAAACAAAAATCCCCCGCAACACAAACGTATAGCGGGGGATAGGTCGGGTTAACTTGTGTGCTATAGTGCTAAATCAACAGCTTTTATTGGTATGCGATCACTGGGTCGTAGCACTATACTAATCGTTGCTAACAGAAAATCTACAATCATGCTGTACACAAATGCAGAGTACAATTACAGTTGCCACCTTACTTCGGCAAGATAGTTAATGCAAAAGTTGCAGTATCCGTCTTACCTCTTGATGTTCTATGACACCCAATGTCGTATTCCCATGATGTATTTGCATATATCTTTACACGCATTGTTCCTGGTTGAACATAGTATTCAGAACCGGCAACGACAGAATATATATTTTTGAGCGAGGTCGTATCAAAAACAGGGAA
>JAEUSO010000134.1:0-251 GCA_016788605.1 Candidatus Kapaibacterium sp.
GAACGAGATCAACTACGACTTCAAACAATCCAGTTAGAGCAAGATGTAGAGAAGCAACGTGGCGAGCTTGCTGCAATGGCGCTTTCGATTGCGCAAAAGAACTCGGTTATTGATAGATTAAATAATCGGCTTTCGGAACTTGCTGCACGTAATGACTTATCGTATTCGGCACGTTGCAACTCAATCATGCACGAAATCGAACTTCTAAAGACGACCGGTGAACATCAATGGGAACATTTACAAAAGCAATT
>JAEUSO010000134.1:261-8637 GCA_016788605.1 Candidatus Kapaibacterium sp.
TCTGAATTTATCTACAAAAGATATTGCAAGTATTCTATGGATTTCACCACGTACAGTAGAAACGCACCGTTATTCAATACGAAGGAAAATGAAGTTAAAGAAAGATGATAATCTTCATCATGCAATAAGTAATGTACGTTAATTCACAAACTGCGCTTTGAGCGTGCTCCACGATGCGGTTGTGGAGTCGGCTGCCGTTGTTCGCTGATCAACCCAGCGTTGTATGCTCCACTGATTGAATTGGTTGGG
Organism: Candidatus Kapaibacterium sp.; assembly: GCA_016788605.1. Classification (GTDB taxonomy): domain Bacteria; phylum Bacteroidota; class Ignavibacteria; order Kapaibacteriales; family NICIL-2; genus JAEUSO01. The sequence continues at coordinate 511 of JAEUSO010000134.1, forward strand.
AACAATGGTGAGCCGAAGCGTACCGGTTGCAAGTGTGGGAATTGTTGACACGGTGTGCGGGATGCTTAACCGGTAGTCAGCCACATAGACCGCAGAGTCAGGGACACGGATGTCGAAGCGTCCGTTGTTCAATTCAAGTGACGGTTTTGTTCCGGAGGTGAGTTTGGAGATCATTGAAAAAAATGCCTGACGCTCGTTCTGCAATACCCAGCGGGCAAAGAGGTCAGCATAACGCGCACCTGCTTCTGCCGACGGCTCGAATTTAAATTGTTGCTTCGCGGATTGCGCCGTGTCCGAAAGACACAGCAAAAAGTTTTCTGTACTTTTATCAGAAATGGATGATTGAAAATTTTGAAGAACTATCAGTTCCGATGTTGGTTGTAGAAATGAGGTTGTATTACCCGCGGGTGGTTCGGGAGTTCGTGTGGAGAAGAGATTGCATCCACTCAATACAAATGACAACAACGCTACTGCAATGATGGATGTATATGGACGGGAATACCACATTGCTACACCGTTCCGCGCCCTTGCAATGCGCGTGAGATTGTTGCTTCATCAGCAAATTCTAAATCACTGCCAATCGGCACACCACGTGCAATGCGAGTTACCTTAATACCAAGCGGCGCAATAAACTTGGCAATGTATTGTGTGGTTACTTCACCTTCAACATTCGGATTCAGGGCAAGGATGATTTCATGAACTGAGCCGTCGAGCCGTGCTATCAATTCGCGCAACTTTATATCCTCAGGTCCTACACCGTCCAATGGATTCAGCACACCGTGCAATACATGGTATTTACCAAAGTATTCATGTGACTTTTCAATAGCAAGCACATCGCTTGGTTCTTCCACGACACAAATCACGCCGCTATCGCGTTTTGACGAGGAGCAAATAGGGCAGGGGTCTGTCTCTGTGAAATTGAAACACGTTGAACAAAATTTCACGTTTTTCTTCAAGTCGAGTAACGTTGCTACAAACCGCTGCGTGAAGTCCTCGGGTTGGCGGAGGAGGAAAAAGGTTAGTCGCTGTGCAGTTTTTCTGCCAATGGTGGGTAATGCGGATAGCATTTCGACAGTTGCTTCGATTGAATCGGAGGTGAACATTGATAACGTGAGTGAATTGAGTTAGCGGTACACGCCGCGTTTCGAACTATTGATAAACTGAATCAAAGAATCCACCTCGTTTGGCGGTGTCGGGTGCAATGCAGTGTATGCGGCTATACCATCCGACATATTATAGCCGGAAAAGAACACTGTTGTATAAAATTCGTCAAGTTCAGAGATTGTCTCACGAGTAAATCCGCGGCGCAATAATCCGACTTTGTTTATGCCCTCGATTTTCGGTTCGCGCCCAAGCAGCGCGTATGGCGGCACATCTTTTACGCACATTGCGTCTGCTGCAACCATGGCATGGGCACCCACCGAGCAGAATTGATGAAGCTTTGACAGTCCTCCCAAGATGACCCAATCGCCGATATTCACATGTCCGGCAAGTTGAACCGCATTAGCAAGAATGACATTACTACCAACGTTGCAATCATGCGCAACATGGGTATATGCCATAATAAGACAATCATCACCGACTGTTGTTTTCTGCGAGTGTGATGCTTTATTAATTGTCACGCATTCGCGGATGGTTGTACGATTTCCAATAACAGCAAGCGTCTGTTGACCATGATATTTCAAGTCCTGCGGTGCTGCGCCAATCACAGCATTGGGATAGACGACACAATCATTGCCCAATCGAGTCCCGTTCATCAGAACAGTATGATACATGCAATGTGAATTGTCGCCAATATGTACGTTATCTTCAACGATGGAATATGCGTCAATACGGACATTCTCACCGAGTTGTGCCGAAGGGGAAACGATAGCCGTCGGGTGTATCAATACAGCCATTACGCCTCCTTATTGACTATTGCCGCTTGCAGGTCGGCTTCTGCGACAAGTTGCTCGTTCACGTATGCTTTTCCGCGAAGCGAAATCGTATTAAACCGCTTGCCTGTCATAGTGATATCCATCACGAGTTGATCGCCGGGAACAACCGGTCTGCGGAACTTGGCATTATTGATTCCCATAAAGAGAACAAGTTTGGAATCATCGAAACCGCCGTCGGCATTGAGTATCAATAAACCGCCGCATTGTGCCATCGCTTCCAATATCAACACGCCCGGCATGATAGGTCGTCCGGGAAAATGTCCGGGGAAGAACGGCTCGTTAATCGTCACATTTTTGTAGCCGATGATTCTATTGTTCTCGGTATCGTATTCTGTGATTCTGTCCACAAGCAGGAAGGGATAGCGGTGGGGCATATACTTGAGAATAGTTCCGATGTCCATTACCGCGTCACCGGATTTTTTAGGTTGGTATCTGCGCTGAAGCTTCTTTTGCTCGTAAAGTTTGCGGACTTTTTTTGCAAACTCGATATTGCTTGCGTGTCCGGGTCGTGCTGCTAATATCTGTGCTTTCATCGGTGCGCCGATAAGTGCTAAATCACCGAGCATATCAAGCAGTTTATGGCGTGCCGGCTCATTCTTGAAGTGAAGTGTTTTGTTGTTGAAGATGCCGTTCGAGCCGAGTACCGCATTATCCTGAATACCGAGTTTCGTAAGAAGCGTATTCAGTTCGTCATCGCCCATATCCCTGTCCACAATAACGATTGCGTTATCTAAATTCCCGCCGCGAATTAATCCTTGATCCCAAAGCATTTCCACTTCGTTCAAAAAGCAGAATGTTCGCGCTGACGCAAAATCGCTGACAAATTCTTTTTCAAGGTTAAAAAGACCGGTGTGTTGGCTGCCGAGAGCGGGATTGTTGTAATCCACCATCACGGTGACACGAAAATCATCATTTGGCAACGCCACAATATCCACACCTTTTTCTTCATTCGTATAGCGGACGGGCTGCTCGAAGATGAGATAGTCACGCGGTGCTTTTTGCTCAACTATCTCGGTTTGTTGCAGGGTAAGGACAAATGGCATTGCAGAGCCATCACCGACAGGGGGTTCGTTGGCTGTTAACTCCATACGGCAGTTATCAATCTGCAACCCGACAAGCGCGGCAAGTACATGCTCGACCGTATGTACTTGCACTCCGTCAATTCCTAATGTCGTACCACGCGATATATCCACGACAAAATCGGCAAGTGCCGGAATTTCAGGCGAATTAGGAATGTCGGTGCGGATGAATTTATAGCCGTACCCTTCGGGTGCGGGGTGGAACGTGATTGTTGAAATGTTTCCCGTGTGCAAACCCACGCCGGAAAAACTAACCGGTTCTTTAATAGTGCGTTGTTGAACGATCATACTGCGGAGTGTCTGTTTTTTAGTAGTGCAAAGATACGGTGTCGGATTGCGTTGGGCTTCCTCGGAAACAAACTGCCGCTAAGGTATAGCTTCCACAGAACGCCCGAAGACCGCCAAACGGCTGTTTAATGGCAGTGCATGTATCAAATGGTTGGATGTTCAACCTCATCATTGTATTTTTGGCACGGCAACAAACAACGATGATAACTATTTGTAAAGTAAGTAGTGAATTCAGTAACTGTAACAATCGGCGGTAAGGATTACAATCTGCGCGGCGATGAAGAGAAGACACGGCGGGCTGCCGGCGAGGTGAATACCGTTCTTCAAACATTGCAACAGCGGATGGGAGACCAATCAACTGCAACCCTGTCGGTACTCTCGGCATTAAACATCGCCGAGAAATACCACGACAGCCACGACCAGCACAATGCTGACATGCAGTACCTCATGCAAGAATTCAGTTCAATGACAGAGTATTTGGAATCTATTCAACCGATTGACACAATGTCGGCATCAGGGTAATTTATTCATATTTCACCATAGTTTCTTTCGTATTGTTTGTTACCATTGGCAGTATACCGCCCGGCACACTGGCTTTTTCCGGCTGGTCTGATGCCGCGCTTCTGAAACATACTTGATTTAAAGAACCGTTTATTCTTCAAGCGAGGGAGTGCGCTCCGGCTGCGGATGGCGGACTACACCTGCGGTTTCCCCGCAGGATTGCGGTTACATTTTTTTCTAGTGTAGCCGACAATCGGTAGGTTACAAACTCGGCAGGGCTATTCCCAAATATGTGCTATGTTGGGTTCTTTATACCTGGTTCGTGACAGCCATTGAGCAGTCACACAGAAGCGCGGCACCGGATCATGAACAGAATCAACACTGTACGCCTCCGGTAATCATCACTATAGTAGGTATCACACTAATACGGAAAACAATACAGACAATGGATATAACAAGTATCATACTCAGCGGCGTGGGCTTATTGCTCGGGTTCGGTATTGCCTATTTTGCAGGCAACCGTCTTGCCGCTGCCAAAATCGCCGAGGCGGAACAACGCTCTAAATCAATTATTGATGATGCAGAAGCAGAAGCCAAGCAAATCAAAAAAGAAAAATTGATTGAAGTAAAGGACGAATGGTATAAGAAGAAACAAGAGTACGAAGCAGAAGTGAACTCCAAACGTTCGAAGTTGCAGAATCAAGAAAAACAACTTAAACAACGTGAGGATGCGGTTGAAGGGAAGTTGGAATTGATTACGAAAAAGGAGAAATCGGTTCAGCAACTTGAACGTGACATCAATAAAAAGCAAGAAAGCATCAAAGCTAAATATGACGAAGCCGAGCGCGTTCTTGCCGAGCAAACCACACGGTTGGAGCGCATCACCGGTATGTCGAAAGAAGATGCGAAGAAGTACCTTGTTGAGAATATGGTGAACGAGGCAAAGGGCGATGCAGCGATAATTATCAAGGAAATCCGCGACGAAGCAAAAGCCAATGCACAGAAAGAAGCACAGAAAATTATCGTTCAGGCGATACAACGCTCTGCTTCCGACCACTGTATTGAAACAACGGTCTCGGTGGTGAACCTTGAAAGTGAAGAAATGAAAGGACGGATTATCGGTCGTGAAGGACGAAACATCCGTGCATTTGAATCAGCAACCGGCGTTGATTTAATTATTGATGACACTCCCGAAGCGATTATGATTTCCGGTTTCGACCCGTTCCGCCGAGAAGTTGCACGGATAGCATTAGAGCGACTCATGCACGATGGGCGTATCCACCCGGCACGTATCGAAGAGGTCGTAAATAAAGTTACCAAAGAGTTGGAAGAAGAGATGGTACGCACGGGCGAGAACGCCATCATGGAACTTGGTATTCACAACATTCACCCTGAACTTGTGCGGCACATCGGTAAAATGAAGTATCGCTCAAGCTATGGGCAGAACCTGCTCGCGCACTCGATTGAAACAGCGTATGTGGGCGGAATCATGGCGGTTGAACTTGGAATGGATGTGCAACTGACGAAACGCGCATGTTTGCTGCACGACATCGGTAAAATCGTTGATAAGAACATCGAAGGTCCGCACGCACTGCTTGGAATGGAGTTGGCGAAGAAGTACAAAGAAAACCATGTGGTTTGTAATGCCATCGGCGCTCACCACGAAGATATTGAAATGGAAACCACCATCGCCGTGCTTGTGCAATCGGCGGATGCTATCAGCGGTGCGCGTCCCGGTGCCCGCCGCGAATCGCTCGAATCATATATCAAGCGTCTTGAAAAGTTGGAAGAAATCGGCATGAGTTACAATGGTGTGCAAAAGACGTTTGCTATCCAAGCCGGACGTGATGTTCGCGTGATTGTCGAACCGGAGAAGGTGGACGACCTGACCGCCGACCAGCTTGCAAACGACATCGCAAAGCGCATCGAAGACGAAATGGAATACCCGGGTCAAATCAAAGTGACCGTAATCCGTGAACGCCGCAGCATGGCAATCGCAAAGTAACAAACCCGCAAACCGTAAAAGAACTGCCCTTGGCGATTCATCGTTGAGGGCAGGTTTGTTTATTAGCGGAATGGCGGATGAATTCACACCATGGCAGCATTCCCAAACTTCACTGCGGGCGTATCTTTGCAGTCCTCTTGTAGAATATCACTGAAAAACAGAAACGTATGGGCATAGCTTGTGGCATCGTAGGATTGCCGAATGTAGGAAAATCAACGCTCTTTAATGCACTGACTTCGAATAATATCGAAGCGGCGAATTACCCTTTTTGCACTATTGAACCGAACGTCGGTATCGTGGCTGTTCCCGACGAGCGGCTCGACGCACTTTCGATAGCATACGAAACGCAAAAGAAAGTACCGACAACCGTTGAATTTGTGGACATCGCCGGATTGGTGAAAGGCGCGGCGCAAGGCGAAGGTCTTGGTAATCAATTTCTTTCACACATCCGCCAAGTGGATGCAATTGCACAGGTTGTCCGTTGTTTCAGCGATGATAATGTGATTCACGTCAGCGGATCGGTAGATCCGTTGCGCGACATCGAGATTATCGAAACGGAATTGATTTTGAAAGACATCGAGTCGGTAGCGAAGCGTATCGAAACCTTGCATAAGAAAGCAAGGGCTAATGATAAGGATGCGAAAGAAGAAATTGAAATGTTGGAACGCTTGCAACCCCATTTGGATGGCGGGCGAACGGTGCGCTCGTTCCAAACGGCGAGCGACGTAGAAACGTTGTATCTCCGTAATCTCTTTCTGCTTACCAATAAGCCCCAAATGTACATCGCCAATACCGATGAGGAAGGTGTGAAAAACGGCAACGCACTTATATCAGCCGTTCGTGAACGTGCGGCGAAAGAGAACGCTATCGTTGTCAGCATTTGTGCAAAAATCGAAGCGGAGATTTCGCAACTTGAAGCGGAAGACCGCGAACTTTTTCTTGCGGATTTGGGAATGGAAGAACCGGGTTTGCACCGAGTCATCCGCGAAGCATATCAACTGCTTGGACTGATTACGTACCTTACCGCCGGAGAAAAGGAATGTCGGGCATGGACAGTGAAAAAGAACTCAACCGCTCCCCAAGCGGCAGGTGCAATCCATACGGATTTCGAGCGTGGATTTATCCGTGCGGAAGTGATGGCGTATAAGGACTGGAAACGTCTTGGAACCGAAGCCGCTGTGAAAGAGGCGGGCTTGTACCGAACAGAAGGTAAAGAGTATATCGTTCAAGACGGCGACATCATGTACTTCCGCTTCAACGTATAAAACAACGTCGCACACAATATCAATGAGTCCGACTTCAACGCTGTCTATTTCTAATCCTCTCTTACAAGAGTTGGGGTCGGTTGCCCGTGCTAAGGGTGTTGATGTATATGTCGTCGGCGGGTATGTTCGTGATGCACTTTTAAAACGCGAACGGACTGATATTGATTGCACCGTAGTCGGCGATGCTCTTGCTTTTGCCGAAGCGGTTGCCAGCCATTTCAACACGAAAGCGGTACTCTACGAACGCTTCCGAACCGCGCTTGTTCCTGTAGGTGAATACCATCTTGAATTTGTGGGCACTCGCAAGGAAGAATACGACGGCACATCACGAAAGCCGACGGTAACGGAAGGGACACTGACCGATGATTTACGCCGCCGCGACTTTACGGTGAATGCCATGGCTGCCTCGCTTACAAATGGTGAAATGCCCGGTATCATTGACCTCTTTGGCGGGCTTGGTGACTTAGCAGAGGGAATTCTCCGCACGCCGTTAGACCCCGCAGTCACATTCAGCGACGATCCACTTCGCATGTTGAGAGCGGCACGGTTTGCCGCCCAACTCGGTTTTTCAATCCAGTCCGATGCGCTGCAAGCAATGAGCTCCATGTCAAGCCGGATTGCTATCATATCACAAGAGCGAATCACTGCCGAACTCCTGAAAATTCTTGCGTCGCCTAAACCGAGCATTGGCTTATCCATACTTCATGAATGCGGACTGCTTCACCATTTCTTTCCGCTTTTAGAACAGTTGTCGGGTGTTGACCTGGCGCATGATAAAAACCGTGTGTATCAACATAAGGATGTGTTTATCCATACGCTGCATGTTGTGGATAATGTTGCTGCCGTCTGTGATAATTTGTGGCTGCGTTTTGCAGCGTTAATGCATGATATTGCCAAGCCCAAAACGAAACGCTTCTCGCCCGGAATCGGTTGGTCGTTCCATGGACACGATGAAGTGGGGGCACGTATGCAAAAGGGGATTTTTCAATCCCTCAAACTGCCGATGGAGCACCTTCCGTATGTAGAAATGTTAGTGCGTCTGCACCACCGCC
>JAEUSO010000135.1 GCA_016788605.1 Candidatus Kapaibacterium sp.
ATTGAAGAAATGTTTGCTGATTTGAAGGGTCATGGCTTCGATTTGGAAAGCAGTCATTTGCGTTCCTTCCTGCGTCTCGGACGCTTGACCCTCATCGTCTGCTTGTTATATGTCTGGCTTTTGGCTGTCGGTCGTCAGGTCGAAATCCTCCATCAACGACGGTTCGTGCTTCATCAAACGGCGGAGCTCCCACCACCGCGCGATTTTCTGATGCGGGGACGACCATTTCGTTGTTAAGAACGAGCGACTTGTATAAAGTACGCGGCAATCTTCCGCGACAAGAATCTTTGGAATCGGCAGGTTACGCACATACTCGCCGCCGCGCTGAAAAAACCCGATTGCAAGATCAAACTTCTTTTCCGACATCAGCTTTGCAAGACGCTGTTTGTATGCTTCGTTCTGATAGAATTGTATTTCAAGTGGTAGTCCGTTACCGATGTTCTTCACACATCCATAGACCGATTTTGTAATCGAAAGCGGAATAACTTCCACATTCACACCAAGTGATGTAAGCCCTTGCAGTTTCTCGGGCGGTGCCTCGCCCGTATGGTGGTTTGTTATGAGCGTAACGTCGTGATGGGCGGCAAGATGCTTCAACAAATGGTACGACTTGACCTTGTCGCCGCCAATAAGCGGATACGGAAACCGTGTGTGTGCGAATAATATGCGAAGTCGCCTGCGGATAAATGGCGACTGTGACTCGGATGGCTGACTTTTTTGCTCAGACATTATATGTTTCCCCAAACGTGAGTAGTAAATAGGATGCGTTCACGTGTAGCTATTACCGATGCGTTCTCCCTTAATGTATTTGAACTGGCAGTACGGTAGCTATTGGGCATCCGGTTATGATGAGGTGAAACATATAAATTAGTTTGCGGCAGCGGCGAGTGGATTTTTCTTATTGTTTTGTAGCGCGTACCGACTGTGTGCAATATAGGTGTTCAGCATTCTACAATCAAGAAAAAAATAGTGATTGTTCTCTCTGCTAACTGACTTCCCGCGTGTATTTATTCTGTGATACTCTCGATGATACGCAGATATGAATCATAGCGACGCGGGTCTATATCAGCATCCTCGACCGCAGCTTTTACTGCGCAATCAGGTTCGTGGGTATGGGTGCAACCCGAGTATTTGCAATGTGGGTAATAATCGTCGAAATCATGAAAAAAGAATGCGATTTGCTCACGAGGAATATCTATTATTCCGAACTCTCTCATGCCGGGGGTGTCAATAACCGCCCCCGCGCCACCACCCAATGCAAAGACCTTTGACGTCGTTGTTGTGTGTTTTCCTTTTTGATATTTGTCACTTATCTCACCTTCCTCTTGCAGCGAGATACCGAACAATGCATTGATGAGCGATGACTTCCCTACCCCCGAAGGACCGGCAAGCACCGACGAATGTTGCTCTAACACGATACGCACATCATCAAGTCCGCGATTCTTCTTGCAACTTGTAAAGTGAACCGGTATTCCCAAGTCGTTGTACATGCGCAGGTCTTCGCGCATAAACTCCTCGTCCATCAATTCACATTTGTTGATAATGATGACGGGCGAAAGTCCACCGTCCTCGGCGGCGATTAGATAGCGGTCAATAAGACGGGTGTTGTAGAATGGTTCGGCAGCCGAAGCGACAATAAGAACTTGTTCGATGTTTGCAGCAATCACTTGACGTTCAATGCGCTGCCCTGCCACTTTACGCAAGAGTTTCGACTCGCGTTTCTCTACTTCAAGAATAGTTCCCTTGCCATGCTCACCATCTTCGACCGAGCAGAGAACAATGTCGCCGATACACACCAACGTCTTGTCATCATTATTCGATATTGCAAGTCCGCCAACCCTTGTTTCGATGGTATTAGTATTGCCCCAAAGATCAGACGAATCAGTGACAATCCACGATGAAGAGCGTGCTTCAATTACACGTCCACGCAGTGTGGCTTTGGTGCGTTGTGCGTCGAAGGTGCGTTTGATGGTTGTGCTTTTGCGCTCGCGGTATGATACCGTTTCATCACTGCTTTTATACGAACGGTCATTCCTGATGATATTTTTCCGGCTGGGTTTGCGGCGGAATTCGGATGGCATTACGAATCCCCTTGTTTCGACTCCGCCGGCTCGTCGCGGACAATGATATTTGCGGCAATACGCTTGTCACGTCGATGCTTCGCTAACTGGCGCATATCCACAACACGGTCTGCTTCATCCACAATCTCGGCACCAAGAATTGCCTCAAGCACATCTTCCATTGTAATCAATCCTTCAACACCACCGTATTCATCAACAACAACAAACATATGCTGCCTGCGAGTGAGGAACTCGTCTAGGGCTTTATCCAACCGGACATTTTCAGGTATATAATAGACCTCCCGCACAATGCTCGACACCGGTTGTGTGTGTTTCCCATCAAGCGCGGCACGAAGAACATCCTTCGTAATTGCATAACCAATGACGGAATCAACCGATTCACTTTCCCACACGGGAAAACGGGAGTACATCTGTAATTCTTGCATTGAAATCACATCGCCGATTGCAACCGAGCCGTTCACACCAAAAACAACCGAACGAGGTGTCATCACGTCTTCCACATTCACATCGCTGAACTGAATGATATTGCTAAGGATGCGGTATTCCGATGCGTCAAGCGCACCTTCCTCCACCGCTTCATCCATCAATGCGGTTATCTCATCCTCCATTTCCTCGCGCACTTCGTCCATTGTCTGCTCGGATGAGAGTAGCGCGGTTATCCACTCCATCAGGGCGACGAACGGCTTTGTGACAGGAACGATGATTCCAAGAACTGTTGCCGTCAGTTCAGCAAGCCGGTCGGCATATCTATCGCCAAGTCCTTGCAACAACGCCTTAATAAACAACATGGAAAACAGAACAAGAAATGAACTGTATAATACTGCGTGCCAACTGCTTTCTTGTTTTATCGCTGCATTACCGATGAATATCGCAGCAATTACAATCCCGATAAAATCTACAAACGTCAGGGCGTGTTCAGCGCGTGAACGGAATTGTCGTGCATTAAAAAGTTCGTCGGCAATAAGCGGATTGTGCTGCTCGATTTCCTCTAACCGTCCCGAGCCAAGCGATGCCAGTGCCGCACTAAAAAATGTGGCGATTCCGCTACACAATAATCCAAGAAGAATAAACGCAGCTTCGTGGTATTGCAGAGCAGGCATCAGGTGAATATCATTCATACCTTAGTTACGGAATTCCTTATCAATGATATTGATGCGACCGGGATATGTCATATCGCCGAGCGATGTTGAGACCGTAGGGCGTGCATCAAGTGTCAGGCGGCTTGCACTGCCATTTTTCCCGCCTAATGCTAACGCAAGATTGATTATATCATCGTAGCCCTTATCGCCGAAAAATTGTAGCAAGTCGAGCGAGATATTGACGGGGACGCTTGTAGCAGCACCGCTTGCCGGAATCGAAAACGGCGAACCGATATCACCGCTAATCGTTTGCTTTCCATCTACCAACATACGGAAGTCAAGTCCCTTGAGTGTTGCAGGCATCGAGCGGCTTCCGTTTTGTCCGTTGTTCGGATTATTCACGTCAAGCATGAGCGTGAATGTGGCAGGTAATGACTTCGTACGGTAGGCATTCAAAAGCGCAAGTCCGTCGCTCAACGGATTGAAATCCGTAAGCGATTGTTTGCTTGTGATATTGATTCCCGCAAGTTGCATTCCCGAAACCGAGTTGAGTTTGAATTGCAAGCGTTGCAATGATGCAAGTGCATCGGAAAGCTGTTTAAGCTGCGAGCAACCATTCAGTGATGCAATGAAAAAAAGTGAAGCAATGACGATAAGGCGTTTCATGCCGTGAGTCCTATTCAAATAGTGAGAAATCTTTGCGAATACAGGCTGCTGCTATCCTGCCGGAGAGAACCACTAAGGGAACTCCTCCACCCGGATGCGTCGTGCCACCCGAAAAATACAAATTCTTGAAGTATGGCGATCTGTTTCTTGGTCGAAGAAATGCACTGAACATCGAATTAGATGACGATCCGTACAACGAACCGCGAAACGCAGTATGCTCTGCCGAGAATGTTGCGGGTGTGCGAACCTGACGCTCGATGATGTCTCCGGCGCAATCAATTCCATAGCCCTTCATCTGCGAAATGATGGAATCAGCATATTCTTCAGCGATGTCAGCCCAACGAATATCATCTGACGTTGACGGTGCATTCACAAGTATAAACCAATTTTCCAATCCGTCGGCAGCTTGTGTTGAATCACTGAAGGAACTGTTAGCTATGTAGATGGTTGGTCGGCGAACAGCAGTTTTTTTTCGAAAGATTTCTTCAAACTCTTGTTTGTAATCATCCGAAAAGAGGATATTGTGGTGTATGAGATGTCGCTCTTGCTGTTTCACAGCGAGAAGTAGCGTAAAACCGGAACACGACAACTCCCTTTCCTTCTTGTATGGCACGCCAATCAATGAGCGGTGTGTGTGATAAACATCGGAATTCGATACGACGACATCCGCTTCGATATACTCACCGTCATCGCATTGAACACCGCGCACAACACCGTTTGCATGGGTAATTGCAGAGACAGTCCGCGACGTGTACATCTCAACGCCCGATTGATCACATAATGCTTGAAACGCCTTCGCGATTGAGTACAACCCTCCGCGAGGATACCACGCACCAAACGCAAGTTCCACATGCGGTATGACGGCAAGCGTGGCAGGTGCCGAATACGGAGACGAACCGTTGTACGTTGCAAACCTATCGAAGAGTTGAATGAGCTTGCCGCTCCTGAACATTGATGTATGGAAAGAGTGCAACGACTGATGCGACCGCAATGCGGGAAGATGGCGAAGCAGTTTGAAATTTTTTAGACGGAACAACTCGCGGAATCCGTTGAACTCATTGAACAGAAAAACATCTTTCGTTGCTTCATAGACACGTGCGGAATGTTGCATATACTTAGCAACTGCTTTGACATCGTCGGGTGAGAATTTTTCAACTGCTGAAAGAAGTGTATCGGTATCGGATGACACATCAAGCTGCGAGCCGTCGAGCCACTTATACCGGCATCCCGGCTCAACATTCATCAAGTCCACCATGCTGGTAAAATCCGCGCCGTGACGGTGAAAAAATTCTTTGAAGACAAAGGGCATCGTGACAAGCGAGGGACCGGTATCAAAATGGCACTCTGCAAACGAATGACGGTACATTTTACCGCCCACCATCGGATTCTTCTCGATACATACAACGCGAAAACCGCTGCGCTGTAATTCCAACGCAGCGGTCATACCGCCAATACCGGCTCCTATTACAACAGCACGGCGTTGTTTCAATGCACAACGTCCGTTTTATGCGCTTGCAATCTGCTGCTGCAGTTGCTCTGCGCGTGTGCGCTGGATATTGAGATTTGTCAAGAGCTTTACTTTAGCAATCAAGAGTTTTTCTTCAATCGGTTTGCTCAGGAAGTCGTCGGCACCGCTTTCAATTGCCTTGAGCTGGTTTGCCACATCATTCAATGCTGTGACGATAACAACCGGAACTTTAGCGGTGTCTGGATTTTCACGAAGCCGCTTAACGGTTTCATAGCCATCCATGCGGGGCATCATCACATCAAGAACTATTGTGTCCGGCTGGCGTTGCGCCACTTTTTCCAAACACTCAATACCGTCATACGCTTCGGTTGCCTCGAAGCCATTCGCTTCAAGATAGCGGCGCAGTAACTTTGTTGTGATTCGGTTGTCATCAACAACCAGTACAAAGGGCTTTTCCATAAGGTCTCCTTAGAGCTGTGTAATAGGTAAAAAATTTTTGTCGCTACTTAGGTTTTGGCAATGACCATGCCAAAAGTACAATTCAATCAACTACGGGTGAAGCGTTTCTTGCAAAACGGGTACGAGCAGGTGTTTATCCGACGGCTCAGAACGTATTGTTGCCAATAGAGTTTTTGCTCCGTCTAACCCTAACTCGCCGATAAGAAATATCGGCGTAAGGCGGCGTTCCTGAAGTGCCGCGTCGGGATAGATAATCGAATACACATCGCGCAGTTTTGAAAAGAGTTGTTCCTCTTTACGCTTAATTGCAGCTGTTGTCTTTTTTGCAATTGTATCGATCTCTTTTAATGAATTTTTTTCTGCACCGATGACGGTTGCGTCCAGCGTAGCATCAACTGATTTCACCAATCCGCGAAGTGTAGTAAATATAGTATTGATACCTTTTTGCGCCTCGCCGATTCCATCAAATACGGGATGCGACTTGAGTGCTGTTGTGAGTTCATGCTCAATCTCCTGATACGGTTTTAACAAGCTGCGAATATCAAGCGATTGTTTTTCAAGAAACCGTTGAACTTTCTTGGGTAACACAGTCACAGAATGCCGGATCGCAATCTTGGGAGTTTTGATTCCCGCTACTGCATAATACTCTTGTAGTTGCGCCAAGTATGCAATCTCTCCCGGACCGGCTACATAGACATCCGTCCCTAACAGTTGGTCTTGCACAAGCGGTCGCAAAAGAACGCTCGGTGAAAATGAGGATGGTGATGTCCTGACTTTTTTCATCAGTTCATCACGTGAATAGAGCACGGAACCGACATGAAAATGATGTGCATCGCCGGGAATGTTATTGACCTTATGCCGAATTCCGTCGGTATGTAAAAACAGATTCACATTCGATGGCTTTGCCTGCACATGGTAGCCCGCCGCTTGCAATTTCGCCGACGTTTGCAATACAGTTTGCTCCAGCATTCCGCTATTCGATAACTCATGAAGAACTACCGGTGCAAATAAGCCCATCATCCGCGCAATCGAGGCACGGATGAACAGCATTCCGCTTTGTCCGAACATATCATTCAACACTCCTATAAAAGCGTCACTCCACGATGCGCCCGCTTTGTATCTGTGTAAGATTCGTTCAACATCCGATTGAAACGGCGAATCGCCAATTAACGCCGCAAACTCACTCACACGTGCTTCATCTGCTTCGGTACATCGCAACTCACCGACCGGGACTTTCGATATTGCATCCACCGACAGCGTACACTCTAATGTTCCGAGTTCTTTACCCGGATGGTATGCAATCGCTGATTCGGCGGCATCGTGGTCATTATCCTCGACCCAAAAAATTGCAACCGCTTTTTCTGCTGATGTATTTGCTAACTGGATTGCAGTTGATGCCTTATATGATGAGTACAACGCGCCCCCGAATAACCCCACTTGCTGACCTGTGACAATTCTCCGTGCGCCGTTCTCAAAACCTTCCAATGCTTGGATTTGAGCCGGTGTCAAATCACAGCCAGACATACTTTCGCGGATTGCATTGGCAACTGCCCCCCTATCGGGTGCAGGAAACGTACCTGCAGATTCTTGAAAAAATGATGTGATTCTATGTTCAGATCTGACAAAATCAATAAAGAGACGTGTTTGATGCAGTTCTGAAAATTCGATTGTGTTCATAGTACGTTAATGTGTCTTAATTAGTAGCAAAGATACTTTGCGTTGAGCGATGATATCTGATTGACGCAATGCGGAGTAACGAATTGAGTGCAAAGGGTATGTGAATCGGAACTTTGTATATTCGCGGCTGTGTTTTTGCTATCACCAATTTTTTTGACTATACGACGACGACACAATGGCTATTCATATTACTTCAGATTGTATTAACTGCGGCGCATGCGAGCCGGAATGCCCGAACACCGCTATCTACGAGGCGGGC
This sequence comes from Candidatus Kapaibacterium sp., assembly GCA_016788605.1. GTDB lineage: Bacteria > Bacteroidota > Ignavibacteria > Kapaibacteriales > NICIL-2 > JAEUSO01. The sequence goes on from JAEUSO010000135.1 coordinate 7,690, forward strand.
GCATCATGGACGTTAGCAGGGAAAGAATTTTCCGACTCAACATCGCCGGGCGGATTCAACCGTGAGTTTTGGACCGACCAATACTACTTTATTGTACCAGACAAATGCACCGAATGTGTGGGTTTCCATGACGAGCCGCAATGCGCTGCCGTTTGCCCCGTTGATTGCTGCCTGCCCGACCCTGAAGTTGTGGAATCGCGTGAGCAGTTAGAAACAAAAGTGGATTACCTGAACGGTATTGACCCGGGTCGCCGCCGTGACTAAAAGCGTCACTCTTCGTGAACAGCCGTTGCACTCAGCAGTTCAACGGCTTTTTTATTTACGAACAGGATAACTATAATGACCTCATTTCAAGGAATTATTCATGCGTCACGTGCACGTATTGTGCATATCGAGGAACTACCGGGCGGCGTAACGATTATTAACGACACCCATACCTATACTTTTCCGGGTGCATATCTATTGCCTGGTCTTGTTGATTCCCATGCCCACATCCTAGGGCTTGGTATGAAAATGACAGGACTTGCTTTGTATGATTGTGAATCCGCAGAGGAAGTTCGAGAACGTTGTGTTCGCTATACTATGCGGCGTGGCGACTGGTTGTATGCTATGGGTTGGAATCATGAGCTTTGGTCGGTTCCCGTTGTACCCGACCGTCATTTCCTTGATGAAGTATTCCCCGATACGCCTGTCTATTTGCGCCGAGCGGACGGACATTCCGCTTGGGTGAACAGTGTAGCATTACGTAATGCCGGAATCACCGATTCTACGCCGAATCCTGATGGCGGTGCTATCCTCCGCGACGAAAACGGTCAGGCAACCGGAATTCTACTTGATAACGCGATGCTCTTGATTGAGAACATCATTCCCCCGCTGACACCGGAACAATCCGAACATTGCATTACAACGGCGTTGCAATCCTGCGCTGCTCAAGGATT
>JAEUSO010000136.1 GCA_016788605.1 Candidatus Kapaibacterium sp.
TTTTCTATCTCCCGGATAATCACTTCTTCCGAGCCGGTTGTGATTTTTGATGTCGCTTCCGAGTTCACTTCTATCTTCCGGTTCGAGTCCGCCTTAGCAACATGGGTATTCGTGATATTGTTCATCAACTTTGCCTGATTCTGCACTGTGGTATTCAGCGAAGAACTCTGCGTTCCAGTATAGCCATAACTTGCGTTAAAATCCATGCTTCCGAAAATCAATCCCAAGCTTATACTTCCCGATACCCCTGCATTGAAGGTATTTGTGCTTGCCACCGATTCCGAGCGGTTCATGCCTGAATGATATTCGCTTGCATAATCCACCATCTTCTGGAATTCATCCGCGCTCGACTGGCTGTAACTGTCAAGCACACTCTCGGCTTTCTTCCGCGTCTCTTCGGTGTTGGTATAGTTCTTTATGCTTATCGTGGTTTTCTCGCCGGGCAAGAGCGACATTGTTTTCACCACTTCACCCGCACCGTAGTCACCGAGGAATGTCGTCATTTTGTAATGCAGCACAATAAAGAGTTTAGGCGTCCTTTCGTTCTCCGGCGGTGGCGGCGGCACTGGAATCACATCTTCCTTGCCTGATGCTTTTTCGATAACAACAGGCATATAGCCGCCAGTTACTAATTCAGCAAGCCGGCGTTTGCTTTGCTCAATCAATGTGGATGCACCGGATGATTTCAGCATGGATACATTCACGTTTGTTGCGGGGGCGGCAGTTGCCTCTTGCTTATAGTCATAGGGGGATTCTGCCAATCTGTTCCGCGGGTCGAGGGTGTATCCCTTTGTAGCCACATTGTAATCGCGGAGTATGTGCAAATCCTTATCCAACTTATCCACCAACTGGTCAACAGTCAGGTTTCCGTACTTACTCCAGAAATTATTATTGGGTATCCCCTTTTTCTTCAGGTCGGCGACATTTACCAACGGAACATGTGAGTACGCCACAAAATCATACGATGTGACATGCGGCAGGTTATATTTCAACTTTGGTGCGTTTCCGGCATCATCAAAGTCAAGACGCGCTATCGGCTTCGAGTCGCAGGGATTATACGGCTGTGAAGCGGGGGTGGGGGGGGATTCTCAGGCATGGCTGAATCCTTTCATTGTGTGTGTGTAAATAAAAGTGCAACTGCACGGCTGGCAATTAGTTCGCCACTAAATAACACATTTCAAATTCAATAACAAAAGTATTTTTTGACCAAATGGAGATTGCTAACAAGATTTAACAGTCACCCCTTTCCCCGCTTACTAATTTTCCTTTGCAATGATCCGCAGTGTCGGTGTCTTGGGCGGTGGATACAACATGATTGTATCCTTGCATCAAAAAAAAATTACAGTGTGCGGCACTAATTTCCACCATGTTGCGTTATCTTGCAGTGTAGTGCTACGCGTCGGGCTTAACGGCGCATTTTCATCACTGTAGAAAGGAGATAGTCAATGAAAATTCTACTTGCGGTAAGCGTATTGTTTATCGGTGCATCTGTTGCATCGTACGCAGGTAACGGATGCTGCTCATCGAAAGCGAAAGCAGCTTGTTCAACAAAAGGTAAGGACGCTAAGGAAGCAAGTGCCGCTACGACAACAACCCCGACAACGGCGGTTGCTGCTCCGGCTGCAACAACAACCACAGCCCCTACCACCGCTCCTGCGACAACGACAACAGCTGCGGCTCCGAAACAATAATTCGGCTGCCCCAAAAATCAACACCCCGTCGGGTTTCTATCCGCCGGGGTGTTCTTTTTTAAGCCATTCAGTCGGTGTGCCAACTATCATCTACCGCCCATGTCATGCTGTGCTCGTCGAATGCATGCATCTCGATGTTAAGTAACATTCCCTTCCGTTGCACCGTGCAATAATGAAACTTGCAGATACGGTTGCCGGAAACCCGTTGAGACGGAATAGATCTATGCCGCGCCTTTTCAACCGGCAGAAGTTCCTGCCGCGCACCGCCACCACCGCCGCTTACTAAAAAGTGCAAACCGTCTATATTAAAATGCTCATACGTGTGGGCGTGTCCGCTTGCAATCATCCGCAGTTTGGTGCATTGCCGGAGCGGTTGAAGTAAATGCCGCTGCACTTCCTTGTCGTCGCCGACTACACTGCTATTGGTATATGGCGGGTGATGCCAGCATGCCACAGCAAGAAGAACATCATCGCGCATATTGACCGAACGCACCACAGAATCAAGCCAACGGGATTGCTGATATATTTCATCATCTGTCAGTTCGTCGAAGTTGGAATTGAGCAGGATATATGCTACGGAGTCAATAACGCAACTTGACCAACGATACCATTGCAAGTTCGTGAACCGTTGCGTTGCATTGCGGATACATGCGTCATTCGCACCGAAGTAGTCGTGATTGCCCATCACACCAAATACTGGTATAGATGCTTTACTGATGCACCGGCTCAGGGAATCGTAAATCATCCAATCACTATCACTTGCTCCGTCCGCCACCGCATCGCCAAGGTGAATGAGGGCGGATGGACGGGAATCGCAGATACGGGAAAAGATATGCGGTCGTACTGCATCGTTTTGTTCGCGCCAAAACTCAACCCACAATGTCCGCTGTGTGTCGCCCAATAGTGCGATGGTTGTTGATGATTCTTGGTGCGTGGGCTTGTAGGATGATGCGTTTGGGCGGTAGTATTCCGAGAACATAACTCCACACACCAGCATTACACATACCGGTGTGGCGAATCGAATCAAGTACACATAAGGAATCACGGGCAGAATCTTCTATTTCAAGTCGCTTGTTTTCTTCCAGGCAAGTGTGTTGCCCAGCGAATCAATTGTTGCCTCCAATGCCCGCAGTTGCTTTGGCGGATCGTAGCGGTCAATAACTGTTTTCGTCCTGCCGTTCAAGCGGTACTTCACCGTATATGTCGGTATGTCGGTCACTTTATCATCATAGATATTCTTCATCGAGAAAAACCGCGCCTTTGCAAACTCATTACATAAGAACCGTAGTTGCTCGCGGCTGATAGTTGCAGTGTAATAGCCGATGCGCTCCACATTCTCAACGCCTTTGTACACGGCTTTGCCATCGCCGGTGAATGTAATGGTGTACGTCGGACACTTACCAAAACATCCCGATCGGTCGAGAGAGATAACAGGATTCCGCGAACCGAACCGCGACGGTTGCGATGCCGCCGAGCCAAGTAGTATTCCCGCAAGTATCAATACAGGGACGAATGCAGTGGTTTTCATAAGTTTGGGATAATGGTGAACAGGATTGAGGCGTTATGAATTGTTGCCTCATGCGCTCCGACAAAGATGCTGCGAAAATTGTTTATGCCATACCGAAACTTCATTTTCTGCGGAACAAAACACCGCCCCACTACGGTTGTCGGGCTGCTGTACCCAAACCGATTACCACGATAATGAAATACATCACGACTCACATACTCCTGATAGCTGTCTTAATGTTGATTCCGACGCGATGCGCAATTGCCGAAGAGCATGACTCATCATGGACACGCAATTTACAGTGGATTCCGATTGTTGCATTCTCGCCCGAAACAAATCTTGCGCTTGGCGGTGCGGCGAATTACACCTACCGCTTCGATGCCTCCCTGCCCACCGACAGGACATCCTACGTGCAGCCAAGTTTGGTCTATACACTCAATAACCAAATACAATTCGATGTGTCGGGCGAGGTTATCACACCCGGCGAAGGGTACTATGCCGACTTCGCGTTTTCGTTCTGGCGGTTTAACGAATACTATTACGGAATCGGAAAGAATAGCGCCGATGCAACTGGCGACATGTTCGACTACACAACAGTGATGGCTGCAGCGCGACTCTCGAAACAACTTGCACCCAACTTCTTTGCAGGAATGCAGTTCGATTATTACGGAATGTTCAACGTGAAGCCGCAAAGTGACACGGGTTTGATTGCACGCAACAGTGTAACCGGTGCACGCGGCGGTAACAATATCGGCATCGGCTTCTCGCTCATGTACGACAAACGCAACCACCTGATAACACCGACATCCGACTACTTTATCGAACTCTCCAACTTCATGTACTCACCACTGATTGGCAGTGATTTCACCTTTCATGCAATGTTCTTAGACATCCGCAAATACTTTGCATTGGATGACGACCGCAACGTCCTCGCCTTCCAATTCTTGGGACAGAACATCCTCGGCAATCCGTCGTTTAAGCGGATGGCTGAGTTCGGCGGACAGATGATTCATCGCGGGTTTTATACAGGTCGCCACAGAGACCTAACGATGTACGGCATTCAGGCGGAACTTCGCCAAACGATATGGGACAGATTGGGTGCAACACTGTTTGTAGCAACGGGCAATGTGTCACCGCGCTTATCTGCGGCAACAGTGCGGGCATTGGAAACATCATATGGGTTCGGCATCCGCTGGCTGATGAACCGCGAAGAAAAAGTGAATCTCCGGCTCGACATCGGCTTCCCGCACGACTCATGGTCGCCCGGTATTTACCTTACATTGGGCGAAGCGTTTTAGCATTTTCTATTGGAACATTGCTGATAATACTTTCATGCGGGCTACTGAGTATGAAGGGATTTGCACATACCGTAATATACACCTGTATACCGATTCGCGGCGGTTGCCGATATTCTTCCGGCAGATACTTGATGTCTTCCTTCCCTTTTTCGTAATGGATATAGTTTTCATGCAAAGCCCGCATAGAACATTACAAACCATACGAATGTAAGAATACAAACTCCTTTAGCGTAATGGAGTACTATGCGGTGTAGCACAAGTGTCCCACAATAATCATGTCCCGCATAATGAAAACATATAAACTCAGCAGCATACTTTGTAGTAGCATCATTCTTTTCAGCGCATCGCATAGTGCATTCGCACAGTTCGGTGGATTCAAAGTTCCGAAAACATCCGATGTCAAAAAAGCAGTCGAGAAGGAAGTGAAAGATGAAGTAAACGATGCGAAAAAAGAAGCAAAGGAAGAAGTTAAAGAAACTACATCGCCTGCGTCATCCGAACCACAAGAAGAAACTCGCAGTGGCGGTAGAGGCGGTGGCAGGAGTGGTGGTTTAGGTGGTAGAAGTGGCGGTTCAGTAAGTAATGGAAATTCGCCTGAAAAGGTAGAGCAACGTAACATACTTGGCAAACTTAGTAAAGTATTTTACGCCAATGCAGATAACAACACACATATCAGTGACTTGGTAGCGGATGCGCCGTTAATTGATAAGCTAATGGCAAATTTTTCTGTTGATAACTGTAGGACAATTCTCGCTGATGACAAACGTGAGTTATCATCATTGGATAACATGATAAAGAATGCTCCTACTGTGTATCCTAAGGTATTAGATGCTCTTTCTCGGGAAGTTTATGACCGCGCAGAGAATACGAAATCCGCTTCGGAAAAACTCGAACTCTACGAGAAGTTACGTATGTGGTATCGCGCATTGGAACGGCTTACTCCGGGTGATGCAACACTTACAGCTAAGAATAAAGAACTCGATAAGGTATCGGGCGGTGCTACAAAACAATTGAGTGGTGTAGTAAAGAATCCGTTTCACTTGCAGAATGTGAACAAGATTTTGTATTCAAACAAAGCGGTTAATCCTGAAACAGCCACAGCCGCTGATTTCAAGACATCATTCACCGCCGGAGAGCCGCTTTATGCCACGCTCTTCCTTGATAATACACTCTCGAAAATCCATGTGGATTGGGAAAAATTTATTCGCATACAGATGTATAAAGGCAAGGGAAACGACATCATTGTTATTGATAGGAAAATCCTCCTTACACCGGAGATGTATAAAAATGCGTATGTGCAATTCCCTATTATTCCTGATAAGGTATGGTTGCAGAATAACTATGGTGCGTATGCTGACAAGGGATTGAATACCTACATTATGATTTTCGATGCTTTAGGTAAACTTACCCCTATTCGCCATGACTTGCGTATGGATATTCGTTTGAATCCTGTAGAAGGAACACACTACAGCGCAAAGGAAGCAATGTTCTCGATTGATTTAGGTGAAGGCTCAGAGGTACTACAAGATGTAGCGGCTTCTCTTTCTTCTGTTAACCTAAGCAAAGTCAATCTTCCCAAAGCCGGTATGAGTAATGCTTCGATGGAAGCCGCAATGCTCAAGATAATGAAGGATAAGTCCACCGTCCAGGATTACAAAAAGGCAATCATCACATCGAGTGGATGGACAGTAGAAAAGAATGAGTTAGGTATAATTCTTAATAAATATGTCTCTGCGACTCTTGCCTCGAAAAATGAAGACGGTAAATGTTATATCCAGAGCTTCACCTTCAAGTACGACTATGTGGGCGGTGGTAACTACAGCTCAACACTCACACTCGGAAGTGTTGGCAATAAAGTAGAAATTGAGTGCGAAAAAATTAAATAATCTTAGTCACAACAATACACTTACACAATGAAAACTCAACTACGTACAATACTTGCAACAGCTTTGGTGTGGACTACTTTTACAAGTGGTTGCAAAGAAACAGTTACCGAGCCGCCGGTTGTGATAGACACCGTGAGTTGCGACAGCATTCCCGCCGGAAAAGCCGGTAGCACACTCCGCATTGTGTGGCTTGATGCCAACCCGACTGGTGATGACAACTTCAGCGAAAAAGTAACCTTAATGAACTTTGCAAAAGGCGGCGAACGTGTTAACGCATCGGGCTATTACATTTTGAATTCATGGGACAGGCGGTTCGACCTGCCGGGCAGATGGATTGACCCGTGTGCGATGTCGGAATTTGTGATTGATGAAATCGAAATGTTCGATAATGAAGGCGACACGCTCCGGCTCTTTGCTAGTTCAGGTGATATTCTGATTCAAACAGTGCCATATTCGGCAATACCCGACGGACGCAAACTCCGCATCCGCTAAACTGATTTCGCAATATGTTGCAACTCATTTTGCAGTGTGGTGATGATTGCATGTTACGACGCACCGCATCACCCTGTGAACACTATCGTCCAATGACACTGTTGCACTCTACGCGGGAGTTCCGGCAGTACGGCGCGGGCGCAGAATAAAGGGTGGATCTTTGTTCGTGCTGCTTGCGCCGCATTGGCGGCTGAACTAACTAATGCCGCACCTATATTCGCTGTCAGTTATGATGTCATTTAATCACTCCATCCGGCAAAGCTGCTTGCCATCTAACACTTCGATTCTTCGTTGTGCATTCTTTCTTGCCATGGCGGTATTCCTCAGCGGATGCCCCGATCCACCAACAACATTTGACGTTAAAAGCGCGTATTTCGAAAATCCGTATCTACCAATCACTGCCGATAGTACCATTACCTGTGTGTCGTATAATATACAATGCGGATTTCCCGGCGACCGCGACCCATGGACACTTGCAGATACAGGTGCGACGGTAGAGCATATCAAAGCACTTGCCACGCACATCCGCTCGATGAATCCTGATATTGTGTTCTTGCAAGAAGTAGCACTCAACCGGACGAACACAGTAGTGAAGGATATGCTTGCAATGCTTGCTACGGAACTGAAAATGAACTACGCGTTTGGTTCGCACGGACTGAATGATGCACGTGGTATAGCACCGGTGAAAGCACAATGGGGAAATGCTATTCTTACTCGATTCCGTATTGAGAAAATAGAGAATGCAGAGAACGAACGATTAAGTGAATGGCAGCGGCGAAGTATCATTAGTGCATTGATAGATATTGGCGGGAAACGTATCATAGCTTCTTCGCTCCATCATATTCCCACCGAAGAATCCGACCAACGTGCGAAAGCGTATTTCCAAGAATCAGCTGAACGCTTTGGCAATGCTCCACGTATTATCGGCGGTGATTTTAATAGAGGCGGTGAGATTGGAGAAATGGAATCCTTGGGATTGACCGATGCCTTGCTCCGCGCCGACCCTTCTATTGATTCTATTGATAAACTATACTTTTCATCGAAGGCATTTTCTGTGCTTAAAACTGACTTGGGCACACAACTTGGTACACCTGAATCACGCCTTTCCGATCATTTTGCTGTGTACTGTACACTTAAAAACCTCTTCTGATAAACTACGTATTTCTACAGAGAATCGGGCTTCCAATCTATATACATACACCATTCACACTCGCAATCTGCTTGCAGAATTCAACGGCAAATACTGTAGGTATTGCCACACTTATCATATAGTTCGGCTCAGTTGCCAAGACCGTAATTATATGTCATGAATATCCGCGTATTTCGCAGCGTGTTACAAACGTCGGTTAGGAAAAATCAACGTTTGAGAATGTATCAGGACAGTGTATTCGGGGGCGGTGATACGCTGACTGTACAACACAAAGCACAACATGGTTGGAGAGAGAATCTAAAGGAATAGTGGAATTGTAGCGTACGGTTCTGCGTGCGTTCAGCAACAGTAGTTTTTTTACACATCTTTTGGAGTATCTTTATGAATACGGTTTCCGTACGGAAGAGCATTCATTCACAGCACAACCGCAGTTGTCGCCGCATAGCGTTAGATTCTATTCTGATGCTTGCGATTTTTTTCATCGGCACTCTTGCAGCACATGCAATACCGCGCACATGGACAAACGGCGGTGGTAATAATTTATGGAATAACTCAGCTAACTGGTCGCCATCGGGAGTTCCGACCTCAAGCGACAGCGTT
>JAEUSO010000137.1 GCA_016788605.1 Candidatus Kapaibacterium sp.
ACTGTGAATATCTTTGATGTGAATGGTAAAATTCTCCGGACGCTATACTCAAATGCGACACTTGGCGACAATACCCTTGAGTTTGAAACAAAGGATAATGATGGCAAGACGTTCAGTCAGGGAATGTACTACTTCCGTATCTGGCTTGACGAGCTTGGAGTTGATGTAGCTCCGGGAGGGATGTTCGCCATTGTTAGATAACGCAACACCGCTTGCCAACTGACGTGCAGCCGTGTATATTCGCCCGAAAACACAAGGCAGGAAAATCTACAGACACAATTAAAGGGGAAACAATGGATGATTCAATAAAAACTGTATCGCAGTTGTTTGTTGATGTTACAAACAAGTACGCCTCATCTTCACGTCCGGTGTATTTGCGAAAAGTGAACGGCATGTATGAAGGGGTATCGTACAAGGACATCCGTGAACGGGTGGAATGTTTTTCAACCGGATTGCAAGCACTTGGCGTGCAAAGCGGCGAGCGGGTTGGCATTGTTGCCGAAAACCGCGTTGAGTTCGTGATTTCCGATTTTGGAATTACCTGTATTGACTGTGTTGGTGTGGCGATTTTCCCGACCCTGGTTGAGAAACAGTTGGAATATATTTTCAATGATTGCGGTGCGGTTTGTGTCATTGTATCAAATAAATTCCAACTTGCGAAAGTTCTACATATCCGCGATGCTGTGCCTACGTTAAAGCATATCGTGGTTATGCAAGATATCGATACCGGTGGCGACCCGATGGTAAAAACTATGACCGAGGTTATACAACTTGGTCGCGGAAGGTACGAAGCATCCGAACGGATGAGACGTTTTCTTGAGGTCACCCAAGCTGTGAAAGAAGACGACCTTTGTACTATCATTTATACCAGTGGTACGACCGGGCATCCCAAGGGTGTGATGCTTACCCATAAAAATTTACTCTCGAACGTGGCTGCCGCACGCCGTGTTGTCCCGCTTGATGATACGGATGTATTTCTTTCCTATTTACCAATGTGTCACGCTTACGAGAGGATTGCAGGATACTATATCGCATTTGCATACGGTGCAACGACAGCATTTGCTGAATCATTAGAAACAGTCCGCACAAATCTGAAAGAAGTGCAGCCGACGATTATGACAAGCGTTCCGAGATTGTTCGAGCGTATTCGTAATGGTGTGATTGCAAATGTTGAAAAAGCACCACCCTCAAAAAAGAAGATATTTCATTGGGCAATCAGTGTGGGGAAGCAGTTGCTTGATGAACAGAACAATGGCGGTGCGGGTATCCTCACCCGTATTCAATATGCCCTTGCTGATAAACTTGTCTTCTCGAAAATCCGAGAGTTAACGGGTGGTCGTCTCCGCTTCTTTGTGTCGGGTGGCGGCGCATTACCCGCAGATGTGAATGAGTTTTTCAGAATGCTTGGCATGAACATTTTGGAAGGATACGGGCTGACAGAATCATCGCCGGTTCTAACAGTGACCTCACTCAATGATAATGAAATCGGCACTGTTGGCAAACCGCTCTTCAATGTTGAAATCAAGCTTGCGCCTGATGGTGAAATACTTGCCCGCGGTCCGAATATCATGCGCGGCTATTGGAACAACCCGCAAGCAACAGCCGAAACGATTGATGAACAAGGGTGGCTGCATACCGGTGATATTGGTACAATGACCGCTAAAGGCAATTTGAAAATCACCGACCGCAAGAAGAATATATTCGTGAACAGCGGAGGTAAGAACATAGCTCCCGTTCCGATTGAGAATGCCGCCTTGCAATCGAAATTTGTTGAGCAGTTGTTACTCATCGGTGAAAAGCGTGACTATTGCACGGCATTGGTGGTGCCAAATAAAGAATTGGTCGAAACTATCGCACATGCGGCTGGGATAGATACATCGAAAGGGCTTCTATCATATATCCATGATAATCGCGTTGTTGCTGAAGTAATGCGTAATATCAATCTCCATCAAACGGCACTAGCAAAGTACGAGCGAATCCGAAAAATCACCTTGCTTGCCGAGCCGTTCACCGTCGAGAACGATATGATGACACCCACATTAAAAATCAAACGCAAAGTCGTGGAAAAACACTACCATAACGAGATTGAAGCTATGTATGCAGGAGCGGATGATGACACCTTCTAACAGGGAAACAAATTATCTCCGGGTAACACAATCAATCCTCTTGCCTCTTTGCTTATTGTTTGTCCTTTTATGGTGCTCATCATGTGATCAGATTCGTCAAGTTGCCAATCAACTGAAAAAAGGTACGGACACTTCGTCCACGGCATTCTTTATGGATGTGTACAGTAAGGACAGCACATGCACGCTGTCAGTACCAGATTATATGTCATCAACGACCATGCTCAATGATGCGGCAACATTGCAAGTAATGGCACTCTTGCGTCAGGAGTTTGCCATTGTCATTGTGGAAGATAAACAAACCATTCTCGATGAATACAGCGGGTTCAAGGATAATATGGGTGACAGTGCCACACCTGCCCAACTGTACAGGGAAATACAACTTACGCTTATGCGCGAACGGGCGCGCTTTGTCAGCGAGCCGGTTGTTACGCCAACAGTTATTGATGGTAGAAACGCCGATATTGTTGAAGTGCATTGTGAGGTTCAGGATAAGGGTAAAACAACGAACATCGGGTATGTGATGGGATTTGTCGAAGGCGGTACAACCTTGAATATGATTATGGCGTGGGTAGAAGAATCATCCTTCAAAGAGAAGAAGCCGCTACTTGAAAAGATAGTTCGTTCATTTACTGAAACAGGCGCTAAATAACGTGCGGCGTATTACCTGCTATTCCTATTTCTATGCAAAAACTCGTATTGAAAAAATCGTCCTCTGTTGCTCAGCAAAAGAGGACGTATAAAATCAACTACGGGAAAGAATTGAATGCAGCGCAATACGATGCTGTGATGCACACCGACGGTGCGGCATTAGTTATTGCCGGAGCAGGGACTGGGAAGACACGCATCCTAGTCTATCGGGTTGCGCGGTTGATAGAAGATTCAATACCGCCTGAGTCAATCGTCCTGCTGACGTTTACACGCAAATCCGCGCAGGAAATGTTGCGTCGCTCAGCACTCTTGATTGATAACAGGTGCGAGCGCATTCAAGGAGGTACATTCCATTCCTATTCTGCATCATTACTTCGCCGCTATGCACCCATTGTCGGTTTCGAGCGTAACTTTAGCATTATTGATCAATCGGACGCTGAAGACATTATTCAGATTCTGAGGATGAACCGCGGACTCGATTCGTCGAAACGACGCTTTCCGCAGAAGAAGACAATACACTCAATTATTAGCGCGGCAATCAATACCTGTAAACCGTTACTTGATGTTATTGAATCTGACTACCCGCAATACACCGACGATGCGGAAACAATCAACAACCTTGCACGCGATTATCACACTTACAAAGCAAAGAACAACGTTTTGGATTATGATGATTTGCTTGTATATGCAAATCAGTTGCTGTTTGCCAATTCGCCTGTGCGGGCTGAGATTCAACGTAAGGCGCGCTACATTATGGTGGATGAATATCAGGATACAAACCCGCTTCAACATCAGATAGTTACTGCATTAGCCGAAGGTCAGGAAAACGTCATGGCGGTCGGTGATGACGCGCAAAGCATCTACTCTTTTCGCGGAGCGTCGTTTGAGAATATCATGCTGTTTCCAAAGTCGTTTTCTTCCTGCCGCATCATAGCAATCGAAGAGAACTATCGCAGCACACAGCCGCTCTTGGATTGCACGAATGCCATAATGAAACAAACCGCGTTCCGATACGAGAAGAATCTGTACAGCACTATGCATCCCAATGGCGACAAACCGGCGTTAGTCCAAGCGGAGGATGAAGTTGTTCAAGCGCAGTTTATCGTTCAGCAGATATTAGAATTGCACGAGCAGGGAATACCATTGAAGGGGATTGCCGTTCTTTTCCGCTCGTCCTATCATTCCTACGACCTTGAGATTGAGCTTAATAAAGCCAACATCCCGTTTGTGAAGTTTGGCGGATTGAAACTGATGGAAACCGCACATATTAAGGATGTCCTTGCGTATGCCCGTGTTCTTGTGAATCCAACCGATATGATTGCCTGGAACAGGTTACTCATGCTAGTGGACGGCGTTGGTCCGCGGACTGCGGCACGGATTATCGAGGCAATGGAACGCAGTGAGATAAGTACTGCTCACCACTCTGCAATTTCATCTGTCTGCAATGGTAAGAGTGCCGTTGGTGTGGAGCGTCTGATGAAGTTTATTTATTCGCTTAGCACTGGTAATACACAAGTACAGGATCTTGTTGCCTCTATTGCCGAGTTCTACCGCCCGACCTTGAAGGAGAACTTTGACGATTACGAGAAACGCTGGAAAGACATTGACGTTGTGATTGGAATTGCCGAGCGGTACGAAACGTTACAGAATTTCATAGCGGATATTCTTCTTGAGCCGCCGGTCAATTCTGTTGCAGAGCTTGAAGCGGAGTCACCTGAATCGGATTTGTTGACGCTTTCTACAATCCATTCCGCCAAAGGGTTGGAATGGCATACGGTCTTTGTAATCACGGTGCTTGAGGGACGGTTTCCGTCTGCAAAATCCGTTGTTTCACTTGATAGTTTGGAAGAAGAACGTCGCTTACTCTATGTTGCCTGCACACGCGCTAAACGCTTGCTCTATATGAGCTATCCCACTAATATCTACGACAGAGAATCGGGGTTTGTCCTATCAAAACCCTCGCGGTTTGTCAGTGCGATTGATGATGCCGTCTTAGATAGGTTCACGATTGCCAAAGAGGATGAAGACGATACTGCTGTTCGCGGTTTGCTTGAATAAAAAAGCCCTGCTGTGTGTATAACAAGCAGGGCAGATTGACACGGTGTTCAGTTGAGATTATTGAACCACAACAAAACTGCCTTTGCTAATGATTGACGTGGCTGTGCGGACGCGCAGTTGATATGCACCTGTTGCAAGTCCGGATGTTGGAATCAGTACCATGTTTGTTCCGTTTTCGAGCGTGTATGTATCCACGACCGAGCCGAGTGCATTGATGATTTCCAATGTTGAGCCATCCACCGATTGTGGCAGAGTGACGGTAACAACTGATGATGCAGGATTAGGGGCAACTGTTGCAACAGGAACATTCTCCATACCGACGGACGATACTCCGGCATAGATTGTAATCGTTGCACTAACAAAATCGGATACGTCTTTGGTATTAATGAATGTGTATGTTAAAGTACTGACACCCATATTTCCGCCGGGAGAAAACTGACCTTTTGCATCAATTTCTCCGCCTGAAGCGATCAATTCCGGTATGGTTTCCGTTTTCTTCGCATCGTAGCAATTAGTACCAACGCATACTTGGTTGCGGTGGTTGAATGCCATACCCATCAGATCAACTTTAATCTGATACGTAACCGATGTCAATGATTTGTTTTTTGTTTTGAGGTGGAAAATGTTATCCTCAAACGTTGAATTTATATCAGGTACATAAAGCACCAAGGTCGGGTCAATCATCTGAAAACTTGCGCTTTGGAACTGTGCAAAGAGCGGTGATGAAGCAAGACATACTGCAACGAATGCAGCACTAAAGATGGAGCGTATGTTCATAACTGTATGGTGTTAGTGAAACTTAGGGTTATTTTCTTGTCGAATACGTATTATTGCACGGTTGAATCGTACCGTGTGTCAACCGATGGTAAAATACAACATTCATAAACACATGCTACGAAAAAGTGTTTCAATTTATTTATCATAACGTATGAAGTTTTTCTCCCTTACCGTTATTGTTGCATTAGTTCTTTTCAGTAATGCGGCATTAGCACAATCGGCAAAAGGAACAACCTTGCCCTCTGTTAAAATAAAGGCACTGGATGGAACTGTTGTCAATACAAGCACATTGTCGAACGACGGCAAGCCCATTATTATTGACTTCTGGGCAACGTGGTGCAAGCCGTGTATCGCAGAGTTACAAGCCATCCACGCCTTGTATGAAGAATGGCAGAAAGAAACTGGTGTGAAGATTATTATCATTTCGATTGATGATGCCCGCAATAGCAAAAAGGTTTTGCCATTTGTGAATGGACGTAACTGGGTGTTTGAGGCGTACATTGACGAGAACGCAGATTTTAAACGCGCAATGAATGTGAACGAGATTCCGCACAGCTTTGTGATAAACGGCAAAGGTGAAATCGTGTATCAGCATAAGTCGTATGCTCCGGGCGACGAAGCCAAACTCTTGGAAGAAGTAAAGAAAATTCTTGCCGAAGAGCAAGCCAAAAAACCATAATCCCATATAGTCGTTTTTTTTTAAACCTTGTATCTTTCGGTACGGGGGGTTCTTTTTCGGAGTAATTTGTCAGCGACTGCGTAAATTGCCCGTGTTATGGGGAATCTATTTACGTTATGTTATGAAATACTTTATTACGTGCTTTCTGGTTTGCAGTTCAATGTTTGTTCAACCGGCATTCTCGCAAAGCAGCGACAACGGGATTCTGCGATCCGACTTTCAGCTAGATGCACAGACCTATCGTCAGGACTCACTCATTGGTGCACCCAATGTACGCGAAAAGATGCTTGGTCAAGGGTTTCTGAATGTCTTGTATTCGCGTGGGAATTTTAGTGCCGGGGTGAGGTACGAAGGTTATTTCAATCCGATTCAAGGGATTGACTTGCGTTATACGGGGAATGGATTGCCGTATCGTTTTGCGCGTTTCAATAACGACATGCTTGATGTGACGCTCGGTAATTTTTACGAGCAGTTTGGCAGCGGGATGATACTCCGCACGTATGAGGAACGCTCGCTTGGTTTTGATAACTCGGTGGACGGTATCCGCGTGAAAGTCAATGCTGCGGACGGTGTAACATTTACAGGACTCATCGGCAGACAGAGGTCGTTCTTCGCACTCGGACCCGGCATTGTTCGCGGAGGAGATGTCAATGTCAATCTCAATCAGCTAACTGTTTTTGGTGAAGATTGGCTTGGTCAGGATGCCGGCACAATTGAACTCGGTGCTTCGGTTATCAGTAAATTTCAAACCGCAAACGACCCTTTGTATAATCTGCCAGAAAATGTGCTTGCATATTCACTTCGTGCTTCGCGCCAGTCGGGTGGATTCCGTACCGATATTGAATATGCATATAAATACAATGACCCGGGATTTACTAACAACAGGTCATTCAATCCCGGTACAGGTCTTTTTGTTTCGGCTGCCTACAGCGGAAAAGGGTATGGATTGACTTTGAACTTTAAGCGGATAGATAATATGGATTTCCGTTCCGACAGGACGGCTTCGCTGAATAATCTCAATCTAAACTTTCTGCCTCCGCTCACAAAAGTTCATACATATCGTGTGCTGACATTATATCCTTATGCTACACAGAATAATGGTGAGATTGGCTTTCAAGGCGAGTTCGTCTATACTATTCCCAAAAACTCGTTTCTTGGCGGCGATTACGGAACGACAATCACGGTGAACTACGCCAATATCCACGCACTTGATACCACACGTATTGATGAATTCACGTACACATCACAATTCTTCGGACGCGGTAAGATGCTCTTCCAAGATTTGAATATCGAGATTGCAAAAACATGGTCGAAGAAATTGAAAACAACATTCACCTTCGTCAATCAATCGTATGATAAAGATGTGATAGAAGGCAAGTTAGGATATGGTCTCATCCACCCGTGGTATGTAATCGGCGAAGCATCATATCAGCTAACACCCAAAAGTGCAATCCGCATGGAATTGCAGCATCTTTTTGTACGCAGAGATTTTGGTAATTGGGCATTTGCATTGTTAGAATATACATTCAACTCTCACTGGTATTTAACAGTGTTCGATGAATTCAATTATGGAAACTACAATCCGGAACAGAGGATACATTATTATAGTGGTGGCGTGACGTATGTTGATAGCGGAACACGGCTATCGCTTAGTTACGGGCGCACACGTGCGGGGATTCTTTGCGTTGGCGGTGTGTGCCGGGTTGTTCCCGCTTCAAACGGTTTAACACTTGCAATCACCAGCACATTATAGATTCACTTACTTGAATGGTGGAACGAGCATCGGGGGAAGTCCCTCGGCAAAGCATACATACGTCACAAACGCCAACAGTCCGTAACAAACAAAGTTTGCAAACGACGACGACGAGAAAAATTTTAGCGCAGTTCCCGACGACGACTTTGCCTGGAACGTACCGCCGTTAATATCCACAAGCGAAAACATTTCATCAATGGCAAGGTGGACGATGTAGCCGATGATTGCCGAACCCGCCACAAGCTGACGCACCATTTCGGGCGAACTGCGAAACGATACATACAGAACGCCGCCCCAAATCAACGCTGCGGGGATGCTATGAAACATTCCGCGATGCACGCAGATGTTCTTGAGCACGTAGCGGAACAAAAACCGAATTGCCACATAACTCACCACAACAGCAACCACAATACCTGATGGGGTGCGGAAACTCTCGGGAAGATTCTGAATCACCAAACCCGGTGCAAGTGCACTTGTAATGCTCAATACAAATTCCGTCGGCTTTGATGTCGGTGAATCAACATCGGGAAGCAAGGCACTGACTGCACAGACAACACC
>JAEUSO010000138.1 GCA_016788605.1 Candidatus Kapaibacterium sp.
TTAAACCACTTTGCATTATTGTAAGCGGTCTGGTAATCGCCGCGCATCAACGGCTCATTCACCACACCGGCGAGACACGCGCTAAGGGCAATTAACCCATCTTTATATTGGACAAGTAAATCCCTGTCAATGCGCGGTTTGTAATAGAATCCCTCTGTGTGACCAAGCGAAACCAACTTCATCAAGTTCTGGTAGCCGATGTCATTCTTAGCAAGCAGCACAAGGTGGTTGTAGTTGCGTTGGTCTGCACTTTTCTTTGTTGCAATTTTATCGAAGCGTGTGCTTGTTGCCAGATACACTTCACAGCCGATGATTGGCTTGATTCCTGCTTTTTTTGCCTTTTTGTAAAACTCATAACATCCGAACATGACACCATGGTCGGTAAGTGCAATTGCAGCTTGATTGTCCTCTTTTGCAGCCGCTATGATTTGTTCGGGCGTACACGCGGCATCAAGCAGTGAGTAATGAGAATGATTATGAAGATGGACAAAATCCGACATGACAAGCGTGTGATTATTGGTGAGCGGGTGACTGTAACGGGAAAATACTATACGGGTCTGCTCACGGGAAAGGAGTTTTCCCCAATGCAGCAGATTCAGTACAGTTCTGTGCAGAAACAGCCATATTTGCACATCATCACGGCGAAACACATTCACACATGAACAGATACGTACACCTTGTCGAAGAGTTCAAACGATTGCTGCCCGGTATTACGTGTTCCACAGCTGTCATTGACCGGGTTGCCTACAGCACCGACGCAAGTTTGTATAAAATTCTGCCCGCAGGTGTTGCTACACTCGCAACTGTATCCGAACTCAACCAAACACTAACGGTATGTAATCGAATCGGATTGCCTGTTACACTGCGCGCTGCGGGGTCGAGTTTATCAGGTCAGGCGATTGGCGAAGGACTGATACTCTTACTGCGAAGCAGAGAGTTTGAACGGATAACGATTATGGATAATGGCAATCGTGTACGTGCCGGTGCATCGGTGCGGGGCGCGATGGTGAACGCGCATCTCAAGCAATACAAACGGAAAATTGGTCCCGACCCTGCGTCAATCAACACATGCTACACTGCGGGTATCGTTTCCAATAACGCAAGCGGCATGTGTTGTGGAACTGAGTTCAATTCATACAAAACTATTTCCTCTATTGAGTTCATCCTTGCTGATGGAACTCTATACTCCTCTACTTCAACAGAGTCACGTGAACGGTTTTCTATACATCATGCTGAGTTGAGTGCAGGACTTTTACAGTTGCGTGACAGCATCCGACGTAATAGCGATTTACGCGATAAAATCCGGCATAAGTACCGTATTAAAAACACTGTCGGATACGCACTTAACAGCTTTCTCGACTACGACGACCCGATTGACATCTTCAGCCACCTGATGATTGGCAGTGAAGGAACGCTTGCAGCTATAGTGTCGGCGGAGTTCATAACGATTCCAGTGAAAGAGTATGCGTACACATGCTTTATTACATTTGATTCCATAGATGTCGCTTGTGCAATGGTTGAGTATTGTGTTGTATGTGGTGCTGATGCTGTGGAGATGATGGATGCAAAAGCGTTGCAATCAATTGATAAGACGGCGTTGCCAATTCCGATACATGATGTTTCACTCAATGGCGGCGCATTACTCATTGAGTTTCAGGTTGATACGATGGAAATGGCGGCGGAGCAAGAACATATGCTTAGAACGGCGATTGAATCGGGTTTTGAATACCGGAACGTGCTTCATACAACGGATACTTCGCTTCGCAATGTGCTGTGGACTGTTCGTAAAGGGATATTACCCCGTGTAGGCGCGGCGCGACCTGCCGGAACTACATTTATCAATGAAGATATTGCCTTTCCCCGTCAACAACTTGCTGATGGAATCCGTGATGTGCAGAAGCTGTTTCTACACTATGGATATTCCGATGCTGTGATATATGGTCATGCGAAAGACGGGAACATTCACTTTGCTTTATCGCAACGGTTTGATTCACAAAAGGAAATAGAACGGTATGCCGCATTTATGGATGCGCTTGCTCAATGTGTTGTCGGTACATACAATGGGTCGCTCAAAGCGGAACATGGGACAGGCAGGAACGTTGCACCATTTATTGAAATGGAATGGGGAAGAGAAGCCGCTGATGTAATGCGGCAAGTAAAACAACTTGCCGATCCGCAGGGCATCCTTAACCCGGGTGTGATACTTAATGACGATAAACACATTCATCTGAAGAATATCAAACCAATACCTATAGTACTTGACGAAAGCGACCGTTGTATTGAATGTGGTTTCTGTGAGCATGTCTGCCCATCGCACGGGCTGACACTATCGCCCCGACAGAGAATTGTAGTTCAGCGTGAAATTCTTACAACGGACAACAAGAACATCAGAGATGAATTACAAACTGATTTTGAGTATTATGGTATTGATACATGTGCTGTGGACGGTATGTGTTCGATGGTCTGCCCCGTTGGAATTAACACCGGCACTCTCATGAAACAACGGCGTACAGATATAGTGTCACCACTTTCCGCTTCAATCGCAACAGGTGTTGCCCGCTCGATGAATATGACTCGAACGCTTATCGCCGCCGCATCGAGCGTTGCAACAAAAACCGCGTCGTTAGTTGGCAGCGAAACGGTTGTTTCAATTTCATCATTTGTGAAATCGGTTGCGAACACACCGATATGGCTTCCCGATATTCCGCGCCCGGCATCAATTCAATACGACGATGTTCGTAATGCTGATGTGATTTTTATGCCGAGCTGCACTACGCGGTTGATGGGAACGACAAGAGAGGGACGAAGTTATCAAGAACTGTTCGCAGTACTGTGTATGCGAGCGGGTTTTAGCGTGCGAACACCAAGCTTAGCTGCATCACTCTGTTGCGGCAATGTATTTTCATCGAAGGGATATACTGACGCTCACGCATATAGTTCACAACAGTTTGTGAATGCAATCGAATCTTTCAGAGATGCCAAGAGTAATAGCATTCAATCATTCATTGTTTTTGATTCTCCATCATGCTTTAATGAAGTAAGACAATCAATTGCGTCGGATGAATCGAAGATTCTTGAGTTAACTCAATTTCTTGCAGAGCATCTTCTCCCACGATTGACTATCAACTATCGGAAGAAGGCAGTTGTACTTCATCACACTTGTGCTGCACAAAAAACATCAACAACAACGTGGATGGAAAAGATTGCACAAGTATGCGCTGAATCTGTAATCGTGCCTCTGACTACTGCATGTTGCGGATTTGCCGGTGACCGCGGATTACTCAATCCTGAATTAACTGCCAATGCAACTGAGCGAGAGGCGGATGATGTGAAATCGTTTGGGAGTATTGATGGATACTATTCAAACAACCCGCCTTGTCAAACGGCAATGTCTGTTAGCACTGGAAAACGCTACGAGCACATACTCACACTTCTTGAAGAATCAACAAGGATGCAGATATGACAACAGTGCCATCAAATCAACGTTATATCCATGAAGAATACGCACGCATGAAACATGCGATTCGAGAGCGTTTGTTTGATTTCACAACAGTGCCACAGGAAGAGTATTTCTATGAGTTGTGCTATTGTATTTGCACTCCACAAAGTAAGGCGGTGTCGGCATTCGCTGTAGTTGAAGAGTTGAAGCGGTTTGACTTTGAACATACTGACATAGATGTTGTTCCACTACTGCGTTCACCGTCGCATTATATCCGATTTCATAATACCAAAGCGCGTAACTTAATCGGATTGAAAACTGTGTACCCGACCGTGAAGGAGACACTCATATCAACAATCAGCCCTGTTGAGAAACGTGATGTGCTTGTCTCACTGATACGCGGTGTGGGAATGAAAGAAGCATCACACTTTATGAGGAATATCGGCTACCGTGAGTTATGTATTATTGACCGTCATATTCTGAAACACCTTTATCGGTGCGGCGTGATTGATTCACTGGTGTTCCCGTCATCAAAGAAGAAGTATTTGGATATGGAACATCGGTGGAAACAGTTTGCTCACGATATTCGCATACCTGTTGATGAACTCGACCTTTTGTTCTGGTCGCTCGAAACAGGGGAGATATTGAAATAGAATCCGATTCTTATGGCTCTTGATTTAGATCAAACATTGGTTGTCCGCTCACGTTGTGCATTCAATAATAAGGGAGTACGATGCACTGCCATCGCTGATGTGACGCATCCGTATTGTATCGAACACACTAAGTTCGTTCTCGGTGTGGAAGTTCGACAGTCACAAATTGTCCAAGCAGGTTTGGGACTTTGGGCAGTGCGGGATATACCTGCGAACACGCACCTTTTTGATTACGGCGGAGAACGTCTCTCGAAGCGTGATTATGACGAACGGTATGCCGATGTAGAAATGGGTGTGTATGGTATTGCCCTCAATTCACGGACAGTGATTGACGCACGGTGCACCGATGCCGGTGTAGCACGGTATATATGCACATATCAAGGGTCGGGTTCTTTGCCGAACGTTCAATATCTCAGCACTGGAAAGACGATTGAAATGTGGACGACACGCGATATTCGTTCAGGCGAAGAGTTACTCGCTGACTATGGCGATGAAATGCTGCAAGCGATGGGAGTACTGTCCGATGGTTAATGTCACAATGTTCTCACGTGGGACGACGGAGAAACTCACCGTGTTCGACTTGCCAAAAGCGAAGGCAAGGATTCAACTTGAGGAAGCAACACTTTGGGTTGATTTAGTAGAGCCGACAACTGAAGAAACACACGAGATACTTGCTGGATTTTTCAACTTTCACCCACTCTCAATCGAAGATTGCGAGAATTCTGATATAGCAATTCCCCGTCATCCTAAAGTGGATGACTACGGTGACTACATATTTACGATTTTCAATACGATTGATTCTGAAGAGTCCGCAGATTCACTCTTAGGAATTGATACACACTCGCACCAACTCTCGGCTTTCATCGGCAAACGTTATCTTGTTACGTTCCATAGCAAACAGCTTGAGGTTATAGAGCGAATTGCTGTCCGCTGTATGATGCACGACTCGATGCTTTCGCGCGGACCGGATTATGTCTATCATCTTATCATTGACAGCATCGTAGATGATTACATACCTATTGCAGAGAAGTTGGATGCAAAGTTGGAAGAGATTGAAGAGAGTGTATTTGACAGTGGAACGAATATCAGTTTTAACCAACTGCTTGCTATCAAAAAGAAAATCATCCGTCTCAAAAACCAAATCATTCAGCAACGCGAAATGGTGAACCGTTTGGCTCGCGGTGATTTTGATTTGATCAGTGAGCATGAGACCTTTTATTACCGGAACGTGTACGACCACCTTGTACGCATGGCTGATTTGATGGAAACATACCGTGATGGTATCAATGGTATCGTTGAAGCATATTTGAATTTGAATGCTAACCGCATGAATCAAATCATGAAAGCACTTGCAGTTATCTCTACCATTTTTCTTCCGTTGACATTCATAAGTTCGATTTACGGAATGAACTTCGAGTTCATGCCGGAGTTGCATTGGTTTGTTGGATATCCGCTTGTGTGGATTCTCTTTATTCTTGTAGGAAGCACTATGTATTTCTGGATGAAAACAAAAGGATGGCTGCGCGACTAATTCATATTCTGATACTAATCTTCATGTACGGACACGCGCATTCAACGCCTGTACAAAAGAGCCGTACGATAAAGCCGCAAACACGCCAATCCGGTTTTGCCCGGGTTGTTGTGAAGTTGTCGGTCAATGCAACTCCACAACGCAATGTGTCGTGCATCATCCTCAATCAACGTGCGTATTCTTCACTAAACCACATCGCACAGCAAACCTTTGGTTCAACGTCGAAGAATGGCATTATCCAAACATCCTTTGGCACATTAACCGCAGCATCATCGAGCAATATGCTGACCTTCTCCGGCGAGGGACTCAATACCACAGCACAGATGCTGCTCTCAACAATAGATATTAAGGGTGAACTGTTTGTTCCTGTCGGTGAATTCTACCGCGCACTCGAATCACTCAAACTCTATGCGGTTTCAATGAGTGCGAATGCAATACTGATTCGTGAGAGTACTCAAATGCCAGCGAAGTCGGATGCAGTAAATGAGAGCACAATAGATGATAAAAATAGCCACACCGAACGAACATCATCCATCCCTGAAGCAGAGAAACAATACAAACAGAAAACACAACCTGTCGAGGTAACTCCACAGCCAGCAGTACCGAAACCACGTAATGTTCCTCCGGCTCGTTACCTCTTGCCGCCTGACCTTAAACGCCGCGAGTTAGATATTCCCACGAAGAGTGACGGCTCATGGAAACATGATTTCCCAATTGACGATGAACGGTCATTGGCGATGTTGTCGTCAGCCGAAATGCGTTCGCTCAACAGGATTAGTTCAATACGCTCGGAAGTGAAAGGGACAACGACTATTATCAAGTTTATCGCCGATCGGGCATTTTTTGGTAGACCAACTGCTTTCATGAAGGGCAGTGTTGTAACGGTTACGTTCCCGAATACAGTGAATGCGGATAAAACGATAAAGGCAATCCGAAAACTGAATATTAAAAGTGCTACTACTGAGTTCGAGAATGGCACACAATCATATATCATTTCACTCAAAAGGGAAGACAGGATTGCTGAACTGAGTTTTCCTTCGCCTTCAGTTGCCGAGTTGCGAATAAAACCAGCACCACAACTAACAGTAGCAACGCAAGAAAAGAAGAAGTGGACGCTTGACTGTATTGTGCTTGATGCGGGTCACGGCGGAAAAGATAACGGCGCGGAAAGTATTACGGGTGTCTATGAGAAAGACGTTGCTCTTTCGATTGTCCTCAAACTGCGCGATGAAATTAAACGCAGATATCCATCCTTGAAGGTTGTGCTTACCCGCAGTTCCGACACATTCGTTGAACTTGACAAACGAGGTGAGATTGCAAATGCAGCGGGAGGGAAACTCTTCATCTCGATTCACTGTAATTCAATGCCATCCAAGCCGCACCCAGCCCATGGTTTCGAGACCTATATCCTTAGTCCGGCAAAGACAGACAATGCTATTGCTGTTGCCACAGCGGAAAACGCCGTTGTGAAATTGGAAGATAAAAGCGAGCGGTATCAAAAGTATGACGACGATCAATTGATTATTGCAACGCTTGCACAGCACACCTTTGTCACAATGAGTGAAAAGTTTGCAGGGCTAGTCCAGAAATCATTAAATGCAACAACAACGATGACGAACAGGGGAGTAAATCAAGCGGGCTTTATTGTGTTGATTGGCGCATCCATGCCGAGCGTACTTATTGAAACCGGTTTTCTTTCTAACTCTCAAGATGAAAAAGTTCTTACAACATCAACAGGCAGGGCATCCATAGCAAAGGGAATTTCGAATGCTATTGGCTCGTTTCTATCAGCATATACGTCAATGCTTCACGAATAAAAAAGGGGAAGACGATTGCCTTCCCCCCCATTGCACTAACACCGTCCATGAACATTAGTGAATATCACGCACCGTTTGTTTGATGATTGCCACACCTTCATCAACGCGCTCTTTTGTTATATCAAGTGGTGGACGGAAACGCACAGAATGGTCGCCACAGCCAAGAATGAGTAGTCCGTTTGATATTGCCTTATTGATAAACTTGTTACGTACTTCTTGCGACGGCAGGTCGAAAGCCGCAAACAGTCCGCGACCGCGAACATTGGATACTGTGCCGGGTAGTTCGTGTGCCACTGCATTCATGCTCTCATTCAGGTACGCACCCACTGCAGTTGCATTCGCAAGCAGGTTGTCCTCGTTAATGATATTAAGATATGCAGTTGCCCGAACCATATCCACCAAATTGCCGCCCCACGTAGAATTGATCCGGCTTGGAGAATGGAACACATTATCTTCAATATCATCAACCCGCGTTCCGGCAAGCAAACCGCAGACCTGCATTTTTTTACCGAACGTCATAATATCCGGTTGAACGCCGAGTTGTTCATGTGCCCACCAAGTGCCGGTGATTCCAACACCCGTTTGCACTTCATCGAAAATGAGTAATGCTTCGTTCTCATCGCAGAGTGCGCGAACAGCTTGCAAAAACTCGGGACGGAAATGGTTGTCACCACCTTCACCTTGAATCGGCTCCATAATGACAGCGGCAATCTCATCCCTGTGTTCCATGAATGCCGTCCGCATTTGATTCAACGCCAACTCTTCGTGCTTGATGACATCCGCAAGAACATCTTCCGTCAATGGAAATCGCAATGCCGGATTATGGATGCGGGGATACTCGAACTTTGGGAACAGGGCGACTTTTTTGGGGTCTGTATTTGTCAGCGACATGGTGTAACCCGATCGCCCGTGAAACGCCTGACGGAAGTGCATGATTTTATGACCTACCTCGCGGGTATATCCTTTTCTGAAATTCTTTTTCACTTTCCAATCGAACGCCACTTTCATTGCGTTCTCGTTTGCAAGTGCGCCTCCTTCGATAAAGAACGAATACGTGAAATGCGACGGAACAGCCACACGAAATAAGGTGGAAACAAAATCCGCCATTGCTTTTGTGTA